>DNPC01000031.1 GCA_003501565.1 Planctomycetaceae bacterium
CCACTTTTTGTGGGGAAGATCAGTAGCAAGTGAAAGCTAGGCCAGCGGCGGCGGGAAGACTGTCATTCTGCTTATAATAGATCTGGAACCAGGTAGTTTCGGATAGTTGACGTGAGCGAAAAAGATAGCCAGCCAAGTGAATTGCGGCCGATTTCGTATCGGCCCGAATTGCCGGACTGGGGAGTTTACCTTCGGTGGCCTGCGGACGGTGTAGATTGGCTGCATCCAGACGACGTCCAGCGGGCTAGAAGTTTGCTGCCAAGCGCTAGGGTTTTTCGGCGGGAGACGTGGGACGGAGAGTACTATCACTTGCACTATGGTCGGCACCGTTTGCGGGTCCAGCCCAGTATGTGGTTACCAGTCGCGCCCGTTGATTTAAGGGTCGAACAGCAGGTTGAGTTGCTTGCCAGGCTTGGTCGACACGATTCGGGAGTTTTCCGAATCGCAGAGATTCTGTACGACGCCGCAAATCGGACGGTCACCTTCCAATTGTCGCGTGGCGAAGTAACGCTGGAGCGGCTCTTTTCCCGCGACGATCTACGACCAATTTCCGTGAAGCATCACCTACGAGTTGGTTACTACCAGCATGAGACGCCCAAGCAAGATGCTAAGTTTGCGTCGGATAAGCTTGACGTCGGCAAGATTACGGATGATCAGTAGCTTTCATCTTCAGAGGCTTTCGTCGTCATTGGATTTCGTTTTCAAGGTCTGCGGGCTTGTTCGGCAACCCAGGCGTCATACGCTTGCCCAGCATGTCCCGGGGCGATCGTGCGCTCGACCCACTGCGGTAAGTCGTATGGGTGAAGCGTTTTGAACAGCAATTGAATGTCCTTTCTCCGGCTTGAATCCGTTTTTATCGTGCAGCGGATTTCTTTTGCGGATTCCACTGTTCCCTGCCAACGGTAGATGCTCGTTATCGGTTCCATTTGAACGCAAGCCGCTAGTCGCTGGTCGACAAGCGTCTTGGCCAGCTTTTCTGCTTGGTCCTCTGATTCGACCGTGGTTACAATTTCAATGGTGGGCATGATTGGCTCGTTGAAGTAGCAGTTTTCCACAAACCGGTAGCGGCGGTAGAGTTAATGTGTGGACGTTATACATTAAAAACCAATCCAGAAACCTGGGCTCAACTATTATTACCGTTAACCGCACCGGAGCGTACACTGCAAGTGCCGAGTTGGACTCCGCGGTACAACATCGCGCCGACGCAAACGGTGTTGGCCCTTCGGTCTTCGGAGTCGGAGATCGACGGGGAAAATCCAGCTGGCGTAAGCTTAGGGAGTTTCCGATGGGGGCTTTTGCCTTTTTGGGCAAAAGACACCTCGATTGGGAATCGAATGATCAATGCGCGTGGTGAGACGTTGACTGAGAAACGCAGCTTTGCGAAAGCGTTTGAATCGCGCAGATGTTTGCTGCTGGCTGACGGTTACTATGAATGGCAAAAAACTGAGGGTGGCAAAGTGCCGACCTGGATTTATCCTGCCGACAAGGGCCTAATGCTAATGGCTGGCTTGTGGGAGAAGAATACGCGGGTTGCTGAACAACCTATTGAATCCTGTACGATCATTACAACGCAGGCGAATCCGAGACTTGCTCCGATCCACGATCGAATGCCCGTAATGATTGACCCCGTGGATGCTGATCTGTGGCTTAACCCACACAATAAATCTGCAGATGTGGTGGATCTTCTACAGTCAGCAAGCGAGGACGCATTGGACTTTCACGGTGTATCGAAACTCGTCAACAGCCCAAAGAATGATTCGCCGGAGTGCTTAGAAAAGCAGCAGTGGCTGTTCTGAATTGAAGCCCTGTTCTTTCGTTCCGTGGCTAAGCTGTTTCCCCTGCGGGCGGTGTGAGAATGCCGCTCGCCTTATCACCGATTGGAACGCGTCCAAACTAGGTGATCAAACGATCAATCAGTTTTTCTAGGTCGTCCTTGTTGATGCCCATTTTTGCCGCCGCAAGTGCGAAGAGACGCTTTTCAACTTCGGTCAGCACTCCATCGGCAGCCATCATTCGCATCAGATCGGTAAGCATTTGATCTTGTTGTTGGCGATCGACGGGAAACCTCAGTTTAGCTTCACCACTGAGTGCAAAAGCGATTGCTTTTTCGAGTGCTTCCTCGCTGAGGCCTAGTTCCGCACAGCGGTCAACTAGCAGCGATATCTCTTCTTCTGCCAAGCTGCCATCAGCAGCAGCCATGATGACCAGGTTCTTGAGTTGGTCCAGTTGTTGCACCGAAGTTTTCCTTTGCACAGTTAAAACGATCCGCGCTATCCAACTTCGGATAAAGCAATAGAAAGTGTACCGGATCTGCTCGGCTTGGATACCAAGCTAGGCCTTCCGTATAAAGTGCTCCGCATAGGAGCGCACTTGCTGGCCGTTGAGTACGTGGACCATGCGTAGTTGTTGGACCATGGCGCTGTTGAACTGTCCAAGTGGCAAGTGGACGAATTGCTTGCCAAAGCGTTTCGCAATCTTGCGCCACAAGGCAGTTGGTGGAGAAGGAGATAGCAAGGCGATTTGTCGTTGCCGCGAGTGAAAACAGGCGGCGCCAATTATTCGTTCTTCTAGGCTGTTAGCAAAGTCGAGCCTCGGGTCACGCCAAATATCCGAAATCGCTACGGGCGGAAACAAAAACATGGCACCGCCGTACGTGGCTAATGCGATGCCGGGTCCTACCAGCTCTTCCTGGAAGTCCGTCGCATAGAACGCAAGTGTTGATTCTTCTTTATGTTCTGCAAACCACGTTGTTCGCCAAGGATAGTCGCGGGGATCAGCCGGTGTATCGAATAGCATTACGGCGCAATCAAGCGTACCTACGCTGGGTGGCATAACCTTAACGTGGATGTCGCCGTCGTACCAATGTCGCAGAGTTTCGCGGATGTCTATCCCGTCTTTGAAACTCGTTGAGAATTTCTCGCTCCGCGCCAGATCTGCCCCGATCAAGGCCTTTGCTCGGTCAATCACGCGTGTTCGAAAGCTCTCAATCAAATCGTCCTCGGGTGGCCACGAACATTGCGAGTAGGGATTCCACTGGGTTTTCCATTGTTCCGTCTCATCCTTTTGTGGTCGTCTCTTTATTTGCAGTGAACGCCACGAGACAGGTTGGCCAGGAAGGCGACTTACGACACTGACGGTTTCACCGTCCGGCAGCCTTAACTGGTCGATTCCAAGCGTCGCCGTCGGGTAGCCCATGTCGTCGTAGAAAGGGTAGTTGCGAGCTGTTTCGATTGCATGCACCGCATACTGGTCTCCCAGGATCTGTTGTGAACTTGTCGCGATGGTAAACAGGTCAGGGGTCATGCGTCGATGAAGGACCGTTAAATTGCGGATGTACTTCAGACACTGACGAAGGAGCAGTGGCGTGATTCGACGAGCGCGTCGCCCGAGGTCTTGTAAGTAGCTGCTCCGCGCGGACAGCAAGAGCTGTTTGACTCCATCGATCGAGAGATTGTCATCATCCTCAAGTTGTACGCGAGCCTGTTCGTAAAGGCCGGTGATGTAGGGTAACTCGCCAAAGAGGAAGATCAGTGAGTTTGGGTTCACCGCGTAAGTTGCAGGTGCCTCCGTCGCGTCCTGCTCAGGTGGTTCGTCTTGCTCAAAGTAGGCTTCTCGAAGCCACGGCCAGTTCAGGATTGAACAGATGACGACAATATGCTCATGCTGCCTTTCAAGTTCACGCAATCGCCAAGCCATGTAGGCGATGCGATCAACATGCTGCGACTGAAATGGAGGTGGAATGCTTGGCAAAATTGCGGTAGCAAACCTTTCGATTGAAACGGTCCGTAGGGCATACGGATCTGGCATGACGGCTGCCACCGGTTCGAACGCGTTCGTCTCCAAATCGCAGAATTCGATCCGCCAGTGCTCGCCCAACGCGACTCGCAGCGCCATGATCGTAGGCTGACACGGGTCAATTGGAACGTAGCTCCACGCATCACTGGATGGCTCGTCTTCATCTCCATCGCCATCGGCTTGATCCGGCGCCCATGTCGTTCCAAACGACGGAACAAAGCGTTGCAGTACCAGCGACGGATTGGGCAGTTCGCCAACGGCTTCAAGAACGTTTTCCTTGAAGGAATCTGGTAGCTCGACCGCTAGACAGTCACAAGGGTTCTCGAGCAGCCATTTGCGGACCGCCAATGCACAATCTCCACTGCCGTGCACTACTGGCACACAAGTGATTCGCTCACTGAGTTTGAGCGGGGAGGGCAGGGGGGCAGGGGAGTCCATCGGTTTCATTCCTTGGGAGCATTCTGGTTGCTCTTCATTGTACGGGAATTCTCCCAAACTTTCGCGGCGGCAGATTCTCTGGCAGAAATGCAGCAGCACGATTCGTATACTGGGAACGCGCCCTTAGAACACAATCCGCCGCGCCAGCCACCATTGATCGGAATGACCGACATGAATTCTCGTAAAGTCGCATTTCTAAGTTCTGGATCTTCTTGCTCTTTATCGTCGCGATGCGATGCCTGGCGGGTTTGGGTCTGGCTAACGGCACTGCTGGTTTTGTGCGAAGCAAAATTAGTGGCTCAGGATGCTTGTCCGCCGATCACGCGTCGTCTGCCGGCGCCTGGCAAAGTCAAGCCTAGCGAAGAGGATCTGAAGAAGTGGGAGAGCCAAATAGCAGGGCTCTCCCAGCGACTCGCTAGTGCCGGTGACATTGAAAACATCGCCGATGCTGGTGTTCTGCTTAAGTCGGCTCAGCTTGCGATTCGGTTCGGTGAGTTCTACCGCGCGAGCGATTTCCGGAAGATGGACCGGGTGATTGAGTTGGCAGGCAGGCGCGTTGAGCAGGCTGAGCAATCCAGAGCCGTAACGGTAGGAGAATCAGGGCTTCAAGTGCGTGGTTTTCGTTCACGAGTGGACGGGTCCTATCAGCCAGTTGGATTGGAGTTGCCGAGCGATCTGCAAAGCCGTGAGAACGTTCCCTTGGTCGTTTGGCTCCATGGCCGAGGAGACTCGAAGACCGACCTGCACTTTATCTGTGAACGTCTCGACAAGGCTGGGCAATTCAAAATGCCGGAAGCAATTGTGCTCCACCCTTTCGGCCGCCAATGTGTTGGCTACAAATCGGCGGGAGAGACGGATGTCCTCGAAGCGATTGATTTTGTGTGCGAGGAATATCCGGTCGATCCTGAACGTATTGTGTTGATGGGGTTTTCGATGGGAGGCGCAGGAGTTTGGCATCTGGCAGCGCACTATACCGATCGCTTTGTAGGGGCTAGTCCGGGTGCGGGTTTCGCTGAAACTGCTCGTTATCAACGGCTAACGCCTGCGCAGTTTCCACCCAAGTACGAACAGATCCTATGGGGTGTGTACGACGTTCCAGGGTACGTCCGCAACTTGTTTAACATTCCGGTTGTGGCGTACAGCGGGGAGAACGATAAACAGATTCAGGCGGCACGTGTGATGGAGGAAGCCTATCGAGAACACGAACGGATTTTGCCTCATCTGATCGGCCCCGGCATGGGACACAAATATCATCCTGATACGCTCGCCGAGATTACAGCTCGTATGCGTAAGACACTCAATGAGGCTCGACCACGGCGTAAGGAGTTGTACCTACAGACCCAGCACTTACGCTACGCGACGCGCCGTTGGATCGAAGTCACCTCTCAGTTTGAGCAATACGCAGACACTCGCGTGGATGCGACGCTGAAGTCAGGCGTTTGGCAGCTGGAAACGCATAATGTCTCAAAGTTGTCCCTTTCAGCTGACGACGAGAGCGGCCCTGGTGCGGCAGACACGGTGCGTGTCGATGAACAAGAGTTTGTACTGGGGGAAGGTGGACTGCGGCTTGTTAGAGCCAGCAAGCAATCTCCGTGGCAGGAAGTTGATGAGTTTCAGGGCTTGTTTAAACTGCCGGGGCTATCTGGACCGATTGACGATGCGTTCTTGGATCCTTTCTTGATCGTGACGCCAGACGCAGCTGATGCGGGTGGCCC
>DNPC01000030.1 GCA_003501565.1 Planctomycetaceae bacterium
GAAGCTACAAATGAATCGCCTTAATAAGAGACGCTGGCCGGGCGAGTTGGTTTGTCGGAGGCGTTGCGTTGCAGCAGAAGCCTTAGTACGTTTTGGCATCGCGCCTAGCGCCGTGGGATTGGTGGCGTTTGCGTCGTTCTTCTGCAGTCCGCTACTTGCCGAAGTCGCCGAAGGCCGGCCGAACGTCTTGCTGATCATCACCGACGATCAGAACGACTATTTCGCTCACTCAAGCGGTGTGAACGCGAAGACTCCCGCTCTGGATAAACTGCGGAAGCAGGCAATCGCGTTTCCGCATGCGTATTGTGCATCGCCAGTCTGCGGTCCCTCACGAGCTGCACTATTTTCTGGGCTTTACCCGCACCATACCGGCGCTTACCTAAACGGTGCCGATCCATGGCGAACGTCGGCGCAACTGATGGCCTGCGAGACTTTGCCGGAGCTCTTTCGCCGCAGCGGCTATACGACTTGGGGTATGGGTAAACTGTTTCACGCGAAGCTGACCGATGGCCGCGGCGACCGACAGTGGGACAATCGCTCGAGTGCCAACGGTGGCTTCGGGCCCTTTGGCGATAAAGATCACCAGTTTGCTGGCAAGTTCTTTTCGGTGCAGGAGTGGGATGGCCCCGACTCAGACTTTCCCGACGTAAAGAGTGCAAACGCAGCAGCTAAATTCCTGCGTCAATACAAATCCGCTGAACCCTTTTTCATGGTGTATGGTCTCTGGCGTCCTCACAACCCATGGACCGCGCCGCGCCGGTTTTTCGATCTCTACGATTCCAACCAAATTCCGTTCCCGCCACCAGGATATCGGAAAGAAGATTTGGTTGACGTTCCTCCGGGAGGCCGCGAACTTTCGGCGATCTATGCCCAGCGTTGGAACGGTTTCGGTGATTCCAATCGCGATGCATGGCGGCGCATTTTACATGGCTACCTGGCTTGCACGTCGTTCGCGGATTGGAACATAGGACGAGTGATTGAAGCGCTTGACGACAGCAAACATGCAAGCAATACGATCGTGATTGTAACCAGCGACAATGGCTTTCATGTCGGTGAGAAACACCACTTCGGCAAGTCGACGTTGTGGGAAAAGTCTGCAAACGTACCGCTGTGGATCCGATTGCCTAACAAAATGCACGCCGGAATAGAGTGTTCCGCTCAGGTTGGCTTGATTGATCTGTATCCAACTCTCAAGTCAAAGTGCGAACTCGGATCGCAGGCGCAAAAACTTGACGGAACCGACCTATCTCCGTTACTCGCGAACCCTGCAATCCAATGGACACGTCCGGCCATCACTACCTATGGCGAAGGGCGTTTTTCACTTCGATCTGGCCGTTGGCGATACATTCGCTACAACGACGGCAAAGAAGAGCTATACGATCATCGCAACGACCGGCACGAGTTTAGGAATCTGGCGACTGAGTCAGGCCATGACGATATACTTGAGTCGTTCCGCAAATCAGTTCCTCAACGCTGGCAATCTTCTTTGGGTGGAAGGAATGGTTAGGGAGTTCATTTTGCTGAATGTTGCTTCTCCAACCGCGGATGATGGTTTGCCCGCATGTTTCTTGTCGCGAATCTGCACCTGTGATTTCAGAGGTTTTTATGAATCGAACAGCCCCCCTTTTTTCTTTCGTTTGTAGGCTGGCAGCCTGCGTCATGTTGCTACCAGCAGGAGACCTGTGCTACGGGGAACGGCCGAACATTGTCATCATCATGGCCGATGACATGGGGTATTCGGACATCGGATGTTATGGCGGGGAGATCCGAACGCCCAATATTGATGAACTCGCTCTCAGCGGGCTCCGCTTCACCCAGTTCTACAACACAGCGCGTTGTTGTCCAACTCGAGCTGCCTTGCTGACCGGCCTGCACCAGCACCAAACGGGTATTGGCCAAATGACAGAAACGCCGAACGGCCCCAACAAAGGGAACAACCCGTCGTATCAGGGCTATTTGAATCGACGATGTGTTACGATCGCAGAGGTGCTTGGTTCAGCAGGTTATCACACTTACATGGCCGGAAAATGGCACTTAGGCTATCACGGCAAAGAGAAGTGGCCTAGGCAACGTGGTTTTGATCGATTCTATGGAGCTATCGCTGGTGCCACGAGCTTCTTCAAACCACACGGCAAACGTGGAATTACGCTGGACAATGAGAACCTCGATCCGCCCAGCGATCCCAATTACTACACTACCGACGCTTTCACCGACTACGCCCTCAGATTTATCAAAGAAGCCAAAGACGACAAGCCATTCTTCCTCTACCTCGCCTACACAGCACCTCACTGGCCACTTCACGCACGCGATGAAGATATCCAAAGGTATGTTGGTAAGTACCTTCATATCGGGTGGGATGAGCTTCGTAGTCAGAGACTTGCCGAACAAAAAAGACTGGGGATCGTCGATGAAACGACCAAGTTGCCTGAGCGTGACGAAGGCGTCCGGCCGTGGAAAGAACTTACGCAGAAGCAAAAAGTGCAGCTCGACTATCGCATGGCTGTCTATGCGGCAATGGTCGACCGCATGGATCAGAACATCGGTCGTGTAGTGTCGCTGTTGAAGGAACAAGGTGACTTGGATAACACGCTGCTGTTTTTTCTGTCCGACAATGGAGGTTGTGCAGAGCCGTACAAGGATTTAGGTGGTGGTCGATTTATCGATATCAATAACCCCAACCAGGCCGGAGCCATCAGCTATGGTCAAGGATGGGCAAACGCCAGCAACACGCCCTTCCGAAAATTCAAAGTGTTCAGTCATGAAGGCGGGATTTCAACTCCGCTGGTCGTACACTGGCCTGAGGGATTGAAGACTGCGCCCGGTGCAATCACATCACATCCGGCGCAGGTTATCGACCTCATGCCAACGGTTCTTGACGTAACGGGGGCAGACTATCCGGTGACCTTCGCTGAACAGGCGATCCTTCCGCTCGAAGGTGTGAGTTTTGCGGCGAAACTACGCGGCAACCATTCCGAACCCGCTGAATGGATGTTCTGGGAGCACGCCGGACATGCGGCAGTCCGGCATGGTGACTACAAAGCGTTGCTGCCGCGACGAGAGAAAACTTGGCAGCTCTACGATTTGTCGGTTGATCGTCAGGAAGCCATTGATCTGGCTGGTGAGTATCCAGAGCGAGTTGACCAATTGGCCGCTAAATGGCAAGCTTGGGCCAGTCGGGTTGGGGTGAAACAAGCGACCAAGCGATAAGCGAGTGCTCCGCCAATCTCAAACACTGCTTTATCGGGGAACAACTCCGGACTCGGAGTAGACCCAGTGCAGCGTATTGCGATGGACGATCAGGCCAACCGACTCAAGCCAACAATCATCGGCCGAGGGCATTTGAATTCAGGATCAATCGCTAGTAGCGTCCTATTTCTTATTCGACAGGACTCGTTGGAGTTCTTGGAGGCTAGTCATCCCGGTCGCAACGGCCAGCACACCTTCCTCTTGGAATGTCAAGAAACCCCGCTGTTTGGCGACGGCTGTGACATGTGCTGGATCTGGCTTGGATAACACTGCCTTACGAATCTCATCATCGATCACCAACAACTCAAAGAGCGCGGCCCGGCCGTAGTATCCGCGACCGTTACATTTCGCGCAGATCTCGATCTCAATAGGCTTACCATTTTCATCAACCCGTTGCTCAGGTGGTGGTGGGATGAATGGCTGGTAGAGTTGTTTGACGCGGCCGGCAGGTATTCCCAACTTTTGCAGTAGTTGCGGCGACGGTTGAAACGGAACGCGACAATCGGGGCACAAACGGCGAACCAGACGCTGGTTAAGAACTCCACAGCAAATCTTGAGAAGTTCTTTGGCTTGCTTCTTGTGTGTGCCGAGTAGTTTGAAGAGTCCTTCGACTGCCGAGGCAGCCTGGACCTTGGTGATCATGTAGCGGTGTTCTTCAGAAACTTCACCGCACATCAGGCCAACGACCTCAGGGTCCTTCAGCTCTGGGAAAACGAGAGCATCGGGTTGTTTAAGAAGCAGGCTTTTCAGCACGGTCATCGGTGTTTCGCCGGCCGAACTGTCATAGGTGTGTTGAGTGATGTTAATCAACTCAGGTTCGTCGGCGCTAACATCCTGAATGCTATGAAAGTCACGTACGAAGCGGTCGGCTGATTCTAATCCGATGCGCCATGTGGTCGGTAATGCGTGCCCCGGTGCACCGCTAAACAAGAACATTGCGTCTTCGGAATTCAACAGCGCCTTCAGCTGCGTCTGCATTTTCTCGCGCATACCGAGGTCGGCGAGTGTATTGAGCACTGGCTTCTTCGTTTCTAAACGCAGCAGCACGCGCTCGCCAGTCGGTATCCCCTGGCTGGCAACTTTGGAAATCCAATCCACGCCTTTGTATTTGATCCCAAAACTGCCTTTTTGGCGATTGCGACGATCTTGCGGGTTCAGCCCGGCCAAGCGTTTGTAGATGGCCAAAGTGCCGTCACCAGTTGCGCGGTCCATGGGCGGCATTGCCTCCCACATACCATCGACGCGAAAGCGAACGGCTGCGCCTTGCTGAGAAAAATCCATCAGCACCTGATCGGCGCGTGTGTCGACAGCTTGGGCCAATAAAATCACCGCTGCAGGGAACTGCTCCAGACCACGGCAGGCGATCAAAACGCCCTGTTCAGCCTGTTTGTCTTCGGCCTTGGGCTTGAAATCAATTGCCGGGAGCTCTGCTTCCACAGATGCGCTACCACCGGACTTCTTTTTTTTTCGTCTAAGCATGGGTTAAATGATGCCAGGTTGGCTAACCTCGATTCCTTTAAGGGCCATTTTGAGGGCGTCTTTATTCGGCGCGACCGCAAAGGCCGTTGGACGATCGATCAGCTCCTGGTCGATCAAGCTCTTTAAACTCATCGTAAAGTCTTGCATACCTTCGGCGGCACCGATCCGAATCGCGTCAGGTAATTTGGAGTCGTGACCTTCCAGAACAATCTTCTGAATCATCGGTGTGAAGGTCATGATCTCCACCGTCGGAACTCGGCCAACGCCGGGCTTGATCGATTTGAGTAGCTTTTGTGCGACAATACCTTTCATATTGAACGCGATCGCTGATCGAATTGCGCCGTGCATTTCTTCAGGGAAAAGGTCCAAAATACGGCCGATGGTTGTGGGAGCACTCGACGCGTGAATCGTTCCGAAGACCAAGTGCCCCGTCTCTGCGGCGTGGATCGCCGTCATGAACGTTTCTTGGTCCCGCATTTCACCAACCAGAATGATATCGGGGTCTTCACGAACGGCATGCTTCATACCGATCTCGAAATCTTTGACGTCTTCCCCAATCTCACGTTGATTGATCAAGCATTTGTCTTCAGTGAACACAAACTCGATCGGATCCTCTAGTGTAAGTATGTGTTTACTGTAGATTGAATTAATGTAATTCAGCATACTACCGATCGTAGTACTCTTGCCGGACCCGGTCACACCGGCCAAAAGGATCATGCCTTGATCATAGTGACAGAGCGTCTCGATCGATTCCGGCAGATACAATCCCTGAAATGGCGGGATAAAGTTGTTCACCCGCCGGGCGACGAGACCAATCTGGCCAAGTTGCTTGAGCATGTTGACACGAAACCGCCAATCGATCCCATCAACGTTGACCACGTAAGCGAAGTCAGCACCGCCGTCTTCTTCGAAGATCTTCCGATTACGGGCGTCCATCATTGGAACCAGCAACCGCACCATCTCTTCGTTGTCGATCGGCGGACGATTGAGTGGCTTTAGCGTACCGCTGACACGGACGATCGGAGGATTGCCCACTTTCAGATGCAAGTCACTGCCCTCAAGTTTTACAAGAGCACGGAAGATCTTGTCGACTTCGAGGCTCTGTTTTTCTTTCAGCAGATTGCTGGCTAGACTGTCAACCGCGGGTTCCGGTGGTGGGGCTGTGGCCATAACAAGCGATTCCCGTTGTCAGTGGATTGAAGGTAGTGGATTAAAGGTGTTGATTGAAAAAGTGATCAACTGAAGTATTTTGCCAGCGTGATTTGATGTCGACGAACTCAGCCAATCGGGGCACGCTACTAAGCCCTACAGCACCCAAGTTCTGGACTGAATCGCAGAACCTCGGCAGGTTACAGGCGGACTGGGATCCCTCGCTGCGCCATGACGCGTTTCGTCTCTTCTATTGTATACTGCCCGAAGTGAAAAATGCTTGCAGCTAAGGCCGCATCGGCAAGTCCGTGCTCGATCGCGTCCGCTAAATGCTCTGGGCAACCCGCACCGCCGCTGGCGACCACGGGAATTTTGACGGCTCGGCTAACTGCACTGGTAATCTCTACGTCGTAACCATCACAGGTTCCATCGCAGTCCATGCTGGTCAAGACGATCTCGCCCGCTCCCAGCTCTTCGACCCGGCGGGCCCAAGACACCGCTTCAAGGCCGGTTGGTTTCCTTCCGCCATGAGTGTGCACCTCCCAAAACTCTTTGCCATCACGGACAACGCGTTTGGGATCGATGTTGACGACGATGCACTGACTGCCAAATCGATCGGCTGCACGAGCGACAAATTCGGGATCGACGCAGGCGGTCGTGTTGATGGATACTTTGTCGCAACCGGCGCTCAATAGCGCTCTGATATCTTCGAGTTCCCGAATGCCCCCGCCTACCGTCAGTGGCATGAAAGCTTGCTCGGCGGTTCGCCGCACGACATCAAGCATGATGCCGCGTTTCTCGTGGCTGGCGGTAATGTCAAGGAAAACGAGCTCATCTGCTCCCTCGCGTTCGTATCGCGCGGCGACTTCGACCGGGTCACCCGCGTCACGCAGATTTACGAAATTCGTGCCTTTGACAACACGGCCTTGATCAACATCAAGGCAGGGTATCACACGCTTGGTCAGCATCAGTTGTCCGTTGAGCAAGAGCCTGCATTCGAAGTCAATCAATTTTAGCTGGCGACCAACAAACCGATAAGGACGGCAATCCGTCTAGAAAGATTTAGGATTCTCATACTTCGGCGAAACGCCACCGGAAAGCTCAACTGAGGCGGAATGGAAATGCCGCCGTGAGTAAACGAAAAAAGCGTGATCGAATAGGACCACGCTTGTTACGTTTCTTAGAGCCACGCACCCGAGGTGCGCTCCAGATCGACTATTTGAATGGGTCGTCGCCACCGGAGAAGGGATCACTTCCACCGCCGGAAAATGGATCCGACGTATCGGGTGCGGACGTGTCGGTGTTGAACGGATCGGCCGCAGGACCACTGTTATTGAACGGATCTGCTGGAGCTCCGCCTGCATCGGTTGCGAATGGATCGGCAGCAGCTGGTTCGGGGTCGTCGCTGAACGGATCCGTGGTCGCATCAGTCGCAGCGCCACCGACTCCACCGGCAGCAGCGGTCGTTTCGGGATCGGCCGCCGGAGACTTTTCGCTCGACGCCATGCCTTCATCGGTACCGAATGGCCCAGACGTCACTTCGGGTTGAGTTGGTACGGCCATCGGATCAGGAACCGGCACTTTGCTCGCCCGTTCTGCCATCTTGGCCAGCTTTTCTTGCAGAACCGCAACGCGAGCGGAACGACGCGCTTGTTCGATCTTCCCACGCAATGATCCTTGGACCCGGCTGAGCGCGCTGCCCACGTTCACAACGCGGTGGCCTTCTGCTTCCAGTCTCGCGCCGGTGTCGAAATCAGATTGTCCGCCACCGCCATTCATTTCTCGTGCAAGGCCAAGGAAATAAAAGACCCGCGAGTCCTTAGTTCCCGAAGCCGCAACTTGGCTGAGCATTTGTTCCGCTTGCACGTAATCATGCCCGAAGTACGCATGTACCCCCATGCCGTACAATTCGGCCATCGCATTGCTCTGAGCCATTGCGTTGGCTGACAACGAAGTACTGGAGAAACCGGCCAGCATGGCCATAGCTAGAAATCGTTTCAGTCGGGGCATCGCCCGGTCTCCTTCACACACAAATAAAGATGAGCAGCTAATTCCGTCAAAGGCCGTTTGCTAGAGAGTCAGCTGGCGGGACCGTCTAACCACGTCCTGGTTGCGTCGTGAACGTGATCAAATCCACACGTCCTAATCCATACGATGGTAGTTGCCGGTAGATCCGGAAGCAAGTAACCTGAGGCCTCATCCTGCCGTTGAAGTGATGATTTCGAGCTTGACTTGCCAGCAAATCAGCTGATACCACGACTGGATGAGCAAACTCACCAGAATCTGGAAGCACCATATCCGCAAGCGGCTGGTATCAGTCCGTGAAACCCTTGCCTCACCCGAAGAGCAGATTACAGCCGTGGATGCGGTGAAGGCGTCCAAATCGGCGTTTTTCGTGGGCCATTCGGACTCAGAGTCAGCCAATCCCCAGATCCGCCATGAAGCTCTGCCGCCGCGGGTGATTTCCGACCCGAGCGGACACTTGACCACGTTTCAAATTCAGAACGAACACTTCTGGGCCGAAGGAATCGGCCTAAATTTTCACCGCGAGACTGAGTCAGACGAGTTCACAGATTTTTGCCTTTCCACGCCAGGCAGTGCGGTTGGGACCGACGGCGCGTTGATTACCAGCGACGGTGCACTGCTTAGCGATGTTTCAGGTACCTGGCTTGGCAATGTGGATTCACTTGATCCGCTAAGTGCGGGACGTCTGCCGAAGCCGAGTCAGCTACATCGGCCGCTAGCGATAATGACCGGCTGGAAAAGTGACAATTACTACCACTGGCTGGTTGATTGCTTGGCTGCATACCGGCTGGTTGAACCGGCATGCGATGACCAAACGCTTTTCTATGCACCTCTTCGAAAACGCTATCAAGCTGAAAGCCTAGCAGCTCTGGGCATTCCAACTGACAGGGTCGTTCCGGCAACTTACTACACACACGTTGCAAGCCCAGCGCTAATGTGCGCGGCTTCGCAAAGCCACAAGGTCTCCCAGCGGGATGTTCAGTTTTTGTATGAACGCCTAGCTGCACCGCTCAACTGCGAACCCAAGCGTCGGATCTTCCTGTCGCGCAAGCGGCGTGGAAGACGAAGGCTAATCAATGAACGGCAAGTCCTTGCGGCCCTGCGGCCTTTGGGATTCGAACCCGTTCTGCTTGAAAGGCTGAGTTTTCAAGAGCAAGTACAGCTATTTGCTTCATCAGAGTGTATCGTTGGACCCCACGGTGCGGGACTTGCCAACATCGCCTTCGCTCATGCATCGGCGAAAGTGCTCGAGATCACAACGCCTTACCGCTTATACGGCTACCACTGCTTCTGGCAGATCGCAGCCGGTCGCGAGTTAGACTATCGAGCACTCGT
>DNPC01000577.1 GCA_003501565.1 Planctomycetaceae bacterium
CACATTTGAGGGGTTCGCATGGCGGGTCCTTGCAGGCGTGGCTGTGTTGATTCGAATCGACAATCACACCGTCAGATTCTACCCGGCGAGCGGAGCCTATTGGCGTAAGGGATGTGGGGAAAGACGTGGGGGCCAACTACCTTGGGCCAGTCGGTAAGTTCGCGTTTTCTTTTTTTATGCGATTTTGCGCGTGCTGATTTGCTTGCAAATGCCGGGCGATTGCTATTGGGTAGCATCATGGACTTTACTAGGATGCACGGCTGAGGAGTTCTTTTGCGTCATTTGAGCGATTTGCAGTGTCCCACGGCACGCGACTCGACTAGTAAGAATATGTGGTTCAGGAGGAACCTGTTATGTCCCGCCCGCCGATTGCATCTAACTACTTCGTGCGACGCAGCCCCGGAGTATCCGCAGCGATCTTGTTCATCGCGATTCAGTGTTCAGTGGTAATGGCGCAGGGTAAAAAGCGACCATCACTGGAAGACTACCCCAAGGTGGTTGCCGTGGTAAACGGTGCCACAATTTCCCGTGATCAACTCGCGCAGGCATGCATCAAGCGTTTCGGCCCAGTCGTCCTGGACAACCTGCTCAATAAGTGGTTGATCATTCAGGCCTGTGAAGCCAAAGGAATTGTTGTCACGCAAGATGATGTCAACAACGAGATTTCGCGAACGGCAGCCAAATTCGGTATTTCTACCAAGCTGTTTCTTGAAAACCTGGAAGAAGAGCGGGACGTTACACCTGAACATTACGCGGCTGAGATCGTGTGGCCCATGCTAGCGCTTCGAGCACTGGCTTCTGACAAGATTGCAGTAACCGACCAAGAAGTTGAAGCTACGATTCAGAGTGAGTATGGCGAGAAGGCTCAGGTGCGAATGATTGCTAGTTCTTCCGCAGAAAAAGCACAGCAGCTGCTTGCGGAGGCAACGGAGGCGCCTGAACGTTTCGCACGTTTAGCCACTGAACACAGTGTTGATGCGGTTAGTGCCAGTGTAGGAGGTCTACTGCCTCCCATTCGTCGATACAGCGGCGACGATGTTCTGGAACGCTTCGCTTTCCAGCTTGGCCCCAACGAGATTTCACCTGTCTTTCAAGTGGGCGAATTGCACATTTTCTTGCAGGGCATTCGACGTCATCCGCCACGAATGCCGGATCCACAGTTGCTGCCCAAAGTGAAAGAGCGTATTCGCGATCAGTTGCGAGACCAACGACTCGGCAAAGCAGCCAACGAAATTTTTGCACAATTGCAAGCAGATTCTGAGGTCGTCACCGTTTATGGCAATGCGGAACTAGAGAAACAGTATCCGGGTGTTGCTGCCCTGATCAACAAGCAAGGCGTTAGCATCGACATGCTGGCCTACGAGTGCATCAAGCGACATGGACGCCAGATTCTACGCGGCGAGATCGATCGACTGTTGATCACTCAGCAGCTGAAGGCCAAAAACAAAGTGATTATCCAACCCGATATCGATGCGGAGATTGCGATCTACGCAGACCGTGCAGGTTACATTCACCCCGATGGCTCGCCGGACACCGATAGTTGGTTGAAGAGCATCGTAGAAGAAGATGGCGTTTCGGTTCAGCTGTATATCGAAGACGCCGTTTGGCCGTCGGTTGCCCTCAAGAAGCTTGTTGAAGACGAGGTGCAGGTTACCCAAGAGGATATACAAAAGGGTTTTGAGTCCAACTATGGGCCGCGGGCGGAAGTTCTAGCGTGTGTGTTAAGCAACCAGCGAACTGCGCAGGATGTCTTCCAGCAGGCGAGAGCTAATTTGTCCGAGGAGAATTTTGGAGAGTTGGCGGCCCAGTACTCGGTCGAGCCGGTTTCGCGTAGTAACTACGGCAAGGTTCCGGCCATGCGGCGTCACGGTGGTCGGCCGACGTTAGAACAAGTTGCATTTGCACTGGAACCCGGTGAGCTATCAGCGGTCATTGCTTGGGGAGATCAATATGCGATCCTGTACAAGCAGGGCCTAACCACTCCAATCGTAAATGATATCGAAGTCGTGCGTCCGGAGCTTGAGCGGGAAATTCTCAACAAGAAATTGCAGCTAGCCATGCGGAAAAAGTTAGCGTCAATTCAAGAGTCTAGCTCAATCGACAATCTGCTAGAAGGTACAATCCAAACAGCTGCGTCGAAATAGCCCTCGCAACGATGGGGTTTTTCGCACTTTCGTGTGACGTTGATTACTAGTGACCGGCGGGCGATGTCCACCGGGAATTTGGTAGTCTATATCGCTGCACCGGAGAGTGTGGGCCGGCGACGAAGTGCTGTTGTTCCTTCGGCGCATCGAGCAACAGTGTACGGTCGACTCAGTTTCTCCGTAAATCCGGACGGGGCATGTAGACCGTTAACAAGGTCGAAACCAATCCTGCCCCAGCGGCGTAAGTGCCTTCTGCGCGACTTCGCATTGTGCCGACAGAGCCTGATTAGCTGCAGGTCTCCGCACGCTGAACGTTTGATGGGGAAACAGGGACCTGCGCCGCGGCGACACATACTCAGGAAATGCCCCTTTCGAAAGCTACTGTCATCGACGCCGAGCAACTACGCGAAATTCAGCAGCCACTTAAAGATCAGTATCGCCAGTCGCCGGAGACGGCAATGAAGACGATGCGAGCCGCCGGGCAGATTGATGTACCGGCGCTGGCCTGCCACGTTGAAGATGGCCGAGATCCCTTGATTGCCGGACTGCATTCGGCTGCCGGTGGTGATGGAAGTCTCGCCTGTTCGGCCGATATGCTGCTGCAGTCGCTGGTTGCTTGTAGCGGAGTCACCTTCGCAGCCGTGGCAACGGCGATGTCAATCTCAATCCGTTCGGCGACCGTAGAGGCTACCGCCCAGATGGATTTTCGCGGTACGCTTGGGATCGACCGCGAAGCATCCATCGGTCTATTTGCGGTCAACTTGGCCTTCACGATTGATTCGCCAGCCGATGATGCGTCACTTGCTAAACTCGTCTCGCTGTCGGAGCGTTATTGCGTAATCCTTCAGACGTTGTCGGCCCAGAACGAACTTAAAGCGAATTGGGCCCGTCTCTAGGTCTGTATCGCTGATTCGTTCGCCTGTTCCTTGACAGATTTTGCCCCCCTGCCCTAGCCTGCCGTTGGTGACGTAGGGACAATGAAAGGAAGCCAGGACAGTTCGGCGGTCTGCTACTGAAGAAGTTTGTTCGACATCGACGGCTCCCACATTAAACAATCACGAGCAGCACTCATGAACGACAGCGAAACAAACACGCCCTTCAGTGTCGAGTATGCGGCTCGAGTGCACCGCCTTCCACCGTATATGTTCGGGCGTATCAACAATACGCTGTATGAAAAGCGCCGCAGCGGTCATGACGTGATCGATCTTGGCATGGGGAATCCGTCAGATCCCCCTGAGAAGATCGTGATGGACAAAATGGCTGAAGCGACGTTTGATGATCGTAATCACGGCTACAGCAAGTCAAATGGTCTGCTGAATCTTAGACGCGAGCTTACCAGCAAGTACTTCCGAAAATACGGCGTTCGCTTGGACCCTGAGACGGAAGCCATCGTATGCCTGGGCAGCAAAGAGGGCTTCAGTCATATGTGCCTGGCTTTGATGGGGCCCGGTGATACCGCGATGATTCCCGCGCCGTACTTCCCGGTGCACATGTATGGAGTCATCTTGGCGGCTGGCAATGTCGTTGCCCTCGACGTGGCCGACAGTGACAAATTCTTATCTAATATCGCCTACACCTGTCAGCATTTTTATCCGAAGCCGAAACTGCTGATCATCAACTATCCACACAATCCATCAACGGTGACGGTCGACCAACACTTCTTTACTGAGATCGTGAAGCTCGCCAAACGCTACAACTTTATGGTGATAAGCGATTTCGCTTACTCAGATGTAGCATTTGAGGGCTACGTTCCGCCCAGCTTCTTAGCTTCGCCAGGTGCGATCGATGTGGGCGTTGAGTTCACGACGATGAGCAAAGGCTACAACATGGCCGGCTGGCGTGTTGGCTACTGCGCCGGAAACCGCGAGATGGTCAAAGGGCTAGCGACCATCAAGGGTTACTACGATTACGGAATGTTCCAGGCGATTCAGATCGCCGCAATCGTGGCACTCCGCGACACAGAAGCTGCGGTTGAAAAACAAAGCGAGATCTACCAGACCCGACGCGATGCACTCATCGACGGTCTCACGCGGCTCGGCTGGGAAGCAGAGGTGCCAAAGGCGGGTATGTTCGTGTGGGCAAAGGTCCCGCAGTTCTGGCAAGATCGAATGAGCACACTCGATTTTGCGATGATGCTTCTCGAGGAGGGCGATGTGGCGGTCAGCCCAGGCAGTGGCTTCGGGCCGGCCGGCGAAGGCTACGTGCGGATGGCCTTGGTCGAAAACGAAAGTCGCCTCCGCCAGGCCGTGCGGCAAATCTCTCGCTGTCTGGAGCGTCGACAACGCGACGACTCCGACTCGCCTACTACAGCGGCGGCTCAGTAGCTGAGAAGTTACCACGTAGGCGAGTCTCTCCGTGACTCGCGGGGTAACCCGCAACTGCCAATCACGGATAGGCCGGGCTCCGTTGTGGCGATCCGCGAGAATTCGCGGTGTTCGCAACCATATTTTCTTGCCCGAACATATTTTTGCCGATCTTAAACGACGCTCGGCCAAAATCTCGGCACGCCCTTGGGGGCTTGAGCCTACCTTGTTGGCTCGTCTAGGTGGACACGGCTACCCAAGCGCAGTTCAAGTGAGCGGATTGCGAAAAAGCTCACACTTCTGGGAATAGTTCGTTAGCTAGTCGGGTCTTGAATTTCAGGGCGAGGTTCTAGGCACTCGTCCTTCTCGCAGTTTAATCCTAGATACGCCCCGTGCTTTACGGAGAATTCCCAGATGCTGAAGAAGTTCCTTCCAATCGTATTCGCTAGTTTCATGGCTGTAACTGTTATTGGTTGCGCTGCTGAGAGCGACACCGCTACTGACGACGCAGCTACCACCGACACCGACACTGCAGAAGGTGGCGAAGAAGACGGCGAGTCCGAAGAAGGTTAATCTAGCCTTTACGAACGCTCAAAAAGTTAAAGCGGTGTTGTGCGAAAGCAGGACACCGTTTTTCATGCGCTATCGCCGCTCTGCGATACGCGCAATGAGTCACACGCTCTGAGTCACACGCTCTGAGTCACACGCTCTGAGTCACACGCTCTGGGGGACTTGCCTGTGAGCCAGCTCTCATTTTCATAGGCTTGGCGGCAATCCGGCACCCGTCTATTACCCCGATCGGCTCGCATAGTCCCGCCAACGGGCCTGATACTCATCCAAGAACGCTCTGCCGGATTCCAAGCCAAACGCATCGCTGACCGCAGCGGAAATAAGGAACTTCCCCCAGTTTTGGCAGATGCCGATCGCCACGTGGGTATTGCGTCGAACGGGAGGTGCCGCAACGATGCGCAGTAACCGGCAGTCTCCGATCTGAACACTACCATCTGATGCCAACGGGAACTTGCGCCCAATCCCTCTGGCGACATCACCCGTGTACGTCAGCACGGCTGTGGCCATTCGATTACTAGCCGCGAGCAGGCCCTTGAGTGCTCGCGGTGAACGCGCCGCCAATTCTAAACCGCGCAGGAAATCTAACGGAAGCATCGTGTTGCGGTTGTACTGCATTTCCTCATGAATGCCAGCCGCGAAAGCACTGAAGTCCCCCAACGCGTTTTCAATCTGTCGTCTCGTGCGTCCAACGAAGGCAAAGCTCATTCGATTCGCTGCGCTGAGTTGGGAGCAATCTGATGTTCGTAGATCAAATGGAACCAAAAGGCGAAACCGTTGGCCAGTTTGTAATCCTGGCAGCCGCTTGTTCCATTCATCGCATTGTAAAAAGAGAAGCGCCAATGCGACAGAGTTGGGGGATATGTGGTTCTTTCGGCATTTCTCACGCATCAGGCGAGAATGTTCGCCGCTTATCTCGCACGTCAGCAGTCTTCCAAGTGATTCGGAAGATTCCTTTAGGTGTTCGTTGGTTGATTGTTCCCGCGCCCGGCAAGCGAGCGCGACCGGCGGCTGAAAGTGGAAGTAGTATGCGTTGCGTAGTTTCTGCAGGTAGCCGATTGCCTGCTTTGGACGAAACCCATCTATATCTCCTCGGTTTGCCAGCTGCTCATGCGAATAGTTGGGCGTCTTCGCCAGCGATACGCCAGTGCGAATTTCGGCATACTCCAGCAAGAGGTCGATTAGGAATGCACGCATGCCAACGCCGTCGCAACAAGCATGATGCCACTGCAAGAAGAGGGATTTTCCGTGTGCACGTTCGGCAAGCCAGCAACGCAGGCCCGTTTGAGCGTGCAGATCGATGGGAGTATACCGTGTCGGCGGAAGCCCCATTTCAATTTGAGGCAGCTCATGAGAAGGCGACCACCGCAGCCCTCCGGAGGCTTCTGAGACTCTGGCTCGCAAAAGCGGATGCCGCTTCAGCGCGGCATCAAATGCTTGGTGAAGATCGTCAGCATCTAAGGCCGAATCAAAATCGACCTGCACGACTGGCGTCATTGGGGCATCCGCGTGGTCGTCCCACACCATATACTTCTCGAATGCCGTAAGTTGGCCCAAGGCTTCAGAGCCCGCCTCAGATGACTCAGCCATGTAGGGCTTCACCGCCATCAACGACCAGGGTTTGTCCCTGAACCAGATCGCTCAACGGGCTGCATAGAAAAAGAATGGCATCTGCCACAGCATTCGTTGTAAGTTCATTGCCACCGGTTACTCGACGTCCACGCACGACCTCGAACGCCTGTTCGGCGCCGGGGAAACGGCTTGTCGAATCGGTTTCGACCAGGCCAGCGAGAAGCGTGTTAACGTTAATGCCGTCCGGACCGATTTCGAGAGCCAAGTGTCGCACAAGACTCTCGAGCGCTGCCTTCGACGCCCCAATCAACCCGTAGGCCGGCAACGCACGATGTGAGCCATGGCTGGACATGGCAACTATCTTCCGGTTGTACCCGGTGTTCCCTGGAGATGTGTTTTGCATCAGTGGTCGCGCCGCCTGGGCAAGGAGCATAGTTGCACGAACGTTGGTATTCATTGCTGACGCAAAATTCGTTGGGCTGGCATCCATCAGCGACCGAAAACCACCACTAGCCGCATTGCTCACCAGGATATCCAACTTGCCGAACCTCTCACCAATAAAGTCGAACATGCTAGCGATGTCCTCTGGCTCGCTAACATCGGCCTTCACGGTCGCGGCTTGTCGCCCGATCTTCGATACAGTATTTGCAACTTCTTCAGCAGCCTCTTGGCTACTGACGTAATTGACTATGACATCGGCGCCAGATTCAGCCAAGCGGATTGCAGTCGCTTTCCCAATGCCACGTGCTCCACCGGTGACCAGTGCCAAGCGACCGGACAGATCGATCATGAGTGGTGTTCCGAATAGGGCGAACCGGATTGGTGGAGAGCTTCCGCGCCGCCAGCTGTAAGCCACGCAACACGATAGCCTTCCGCGTTCAAAATCATTTCACCATCGACTCCGAAGAGCGTAAAGTTGAAGTCGGCGGTCGTGTTATCACTCGCGGTCGGACGTAGGTGTACCTCGCAGGCTTCACCGGGACGTGGGCGGCGTCCAAGCGACAGTCGATCGATTCGTGCTGGAAGGGCAACCCCCGGTCTAATGCGATTCCAAGCGAAGATGCCGGTTGCGAACAGACAGGCGTCGAGCGCCGCGCTCGGAATACGCCAATGACTGGTATCTTTTCGATTGCCTGCAAGTTCAATCAAAATAGGCGCTACGATTTTTCCAATGAGACCGTCGTGTACGAAAGAGTACTTTCGCAGTTTTTGAAGTGACCATCCCACGTAGAATTTATCTTTCGGCTGTGGGTATCCAGCTCGCTGCCACTTGCAGGCATCGCCTTGGTCCAAGTGAGTGATGCGCATCGAATTGTTGTCTTTGTCCGAAACAATGACATCGGACGTGAAATTGCATCGGAGCTGGCTGCTTGCTATGCCGGTTCTCCCAACAAACTGACTCGCCAGTTCACATTGATACTCGTCCGCATTCCTGCCGAAATCAATTTCCCCACGTCGATCGGCTCGTACACTCAGTTCTTGTTGACCATCGTGAAAAAACTTGAGTGCCGAAACCGCGGTCAAGTTCTGTAGCCGAGTTGCCTTTCTTCCGCTGGCCGCCTCTCCGGCTTCAGCCAAAATTTCAGCAGCAACTGCAATGGGTAGCAAAGGGCGCCCATCGAGTACATGTTCGGTCAGGAACGGATCTCGCGCGGGGTTGACGGTAATCTTGTACTCGTGGGCTCGATCGTTTATTTGAACCGGGGAGGAAAGTAGCGGGTGCGATACAATGCTTGCACCGCTTGAACTCGTGGATTCAATCGCTGTTAAACCTGGACCGGAATTGGGCAGGCTCTCAGCTGGATAGAATGCGCGATAATACCGATCGTCGGTAATGAGTACTTCTGTCTGATCGCTATCACAGGCCAACTCACGAACAATGTGACGGATCCCTTCTTTTGCTGGCATAAACTCCATATCGATCATTTCCAGAGCCAGCTTGGTTTCTGGTTTGGTTGCCATGCCGACGTCGCCCCAGGCGTGCCAGTGGAAGCCAATTGCACGTACCTCCGGCCGCCTGCGTTGATACCACGCGATCTGTTTGCACAGCATATCGTTGGCAGCCGAATAGTCTGTGTGCCCGTTGGCTCCAAAGCGTCCGCTTATCGAGCCGAAACCAAGGAAGTGCTTTATTGGGTCATCCTCGGTAGCTTCCATTAGCGCGAGTGCCCCATCAACCTTGGCGGCAAAGCACTGGTGAACTTTCTTGGGCTGCTTCGCCTCAAAGCGCGAGTCCTTTCCAATGCCCGCTCCGTGCAGTATTCCAGTGATTGGCCCCGAAACGCGACGTACGTCGGCTAGTGTTTCTTCGACTTGCCGGATGTCGGAGCAATCGCATACGTGATAGTGGGCTTCCACGCCCGCCTGCGCCAGTTGCTGCAGCGTTGCGTCAATCTCAATCAGTTTCTCGGTGTCTTGCCACGCCTGTATCGAGTTCTGCCGTTGTTGGTGTGCCTTGGTCAGCACTTGGATCTTGAGCTGCGCAAGCCCTTCTTTATCTAAGTCACGCCAGGCGGGATCAAATCCGTCCAAGGACGCGGTTCCCAGCAAGTGAAGCGTTAATGAGAATCGAGTCGCGAGTTGACGTGCGACGAAGGCAGTGATCCCACGAGCTCCACCGGTACATACCCATGTTCCCGACGGCTCTGCGGGCGTTGCTCTGGTAGTCGATGACTTGGCCGGACGCCGAATCGCCCTCACGACGTTTCGCATTCCGCCCGAGTATGACACTTCGTTATCAAAACTAGGAATTGCTAATTCTCGCCAAACTTGGTCGACAATCTCGGCTGGCGATTGTTGCTGTGATGTGTCGAGTGTCTTGATTGGGAGGCAGCGATGCCCTTGCATCCAAAGCTCGATCATGACCGCCTTGAGCATGCCGTTGATTCCTGCGCCTTCGAGCGAGTAGCTCTGGCCGGAAATTCCGAAGTCGCCGCCCAATCCGCTAATTGCAATTAAGCTTCCATCGTCGGTCATGCCTGTTGCCAAGACATGCTGGGTCCAAGCCTGGGCGAGCCAGAAATTGGCCATGAGCCCTACCGGCTTGCGGGACTGCCACTTGGATGCAGACATCGTTGACTGGGCGGCAGGATCGAGTGGGGAAGCCAAGAACAGATGCGGAATCACATTGTCGCGAGCCAATTGGTTGAACTGGTCGCGCAAGCTAGTTTCGACACTCTCTGCCGCATCGGAGTTGGTTGCGTTTAGACGCCAGACTTTCAGACCACAGCCCTTCAGTCGGGCTTCCAGTTGAGCAGCGACCGGATTGTCTCCTACGACAACAGCCGCACCCGACCATTTGGGTTGGCGTCCACGGACCTCAGGTTGTCTTGACGGCACCATCCGCAGTTCGAAGCGTTCGGTGATTTCACCACTGAGGTCTAGTTCCTCCGGAGAGAGTACGAGAGGTCGTTCGCTGAAGCTCAGCTTGGTCTGCGTCTCTTCTTGACGCGTGCTGATGTGCTGCCCTGATTGCTCTGGGAATGAGAGTATTTCACGTATGTAGGGGCCCTGGTGCAATTCGAGGATCAAGCATCCGCCGCGACATGCCAATCGGAGTGCGGGAGCGAGAGCTGCTCCGTTAGAGTGTCCGTGCAAACGCTCGCGATGCTGGTTAAATCTCCTTAGACCGTGCCTATCCAGCAGCCATAGTGATTCGCTGCGTGCATCGGCAACCATACAAGCGCTATTCGCAGCAGTCTGAATTGCCACGTCTTGGAAGCTTGCTGATTCAATGTCACCCTCCAAACCGGCGATCAACCGCAATCGGTTTTGAGAAGTAGAACGCGTCGTGTTTTCATCAATCGGCAAGACTGCCCTGCCCTGCTCTGCATTGACGAACGCCAGTCGACGTTCCAATCCAGAGACGCCAACGATGCGCAGGTCACCCTCTGAGCGGACTTCCAGCGGTTGGTTGCCGGTGTTCATTAGCCAATCAGGCAGATCGAGAATCGCATCGGAGTCTGACCGCAATTCACTGGGTGAAGACGGGACCGAACCGGCAGGACTCGTTTTCCAACTAACGTATGGCTCGAGGGTATCTTGGAAAGCGACCATCGCATCCGATGTTGGAGCGGCTGAATTGCCCGGCCCAATTGGCGCGCGAAGTTCCTTGGATCGCCACGCTACGAAATTTCGCACGTTGGCTAGGGCTGCAGGCGAAGGGCGAACCGCAGGGGCGTCTGGCGCTGTTGTGTTGTTTCGCGAGTTTTCCGGGTGACTGTCGGTTTGATTGTCAGTCCGGCTTACGGTCCCCGCCGGTGTTATCTCTTGTACCGAGATTAAGCTTGCGATGTCGCGAAGTGTTTTTAGTTTGTCGAGGTCTAGTTTGGCGTCTAGGGATGCCGGTGCCAACGATACAGAATCTCGGACTTCGCCAAGTAGCTGTGCCTTTTTGATGCTATCGATTCCTAAGTCCGCTTCCAGGTCGGCATCCAACTCGACAATTTCACGCGGATAGCCGGTTTGTTCGACTACGAAATCGATGAGCATCTCGATCATCGTGTCGCTGCTGGCAGCTTGACTATTCGCTGGTTCGCCCTTGGCTGAAACGGTAGTTGCTGATTCCTGTGCAACGGATTCTGGAGCCTGGACTGGTGCATCAACATGCGCACCGAGCTGTTCGGTCGCGGCGGCAATTACAGGAGTGGGTGAAGTGTCGCGTGCAACCTGGTTGGCTGGGATAAGCAGAGCAAGAATGTCAGCCAGAGAGCGAATCGAATCCAGTTCGAATGGCTGAGTACCAGAGTCGGATTTCGACAGCTCGACACCACCAAGCTCACGCATCTCGCCCAGCAATTGAGCTTTCTTGATACTGTCGATACCAAGGTCAGACTCAAGGTCTGCCTCTAAGTCGACCATCTCACGAGGGAAACCCGTTTGTTCAACCACGAAATCGATCAGCGTTGTTGCCAGATCTGATTCGTCTGCTGCAACCGCGGGATCTTGATGCGCTGGACTAGGGTGAGCTACTTCCGGTTCCTCCAGCCAGTCTGTCTTGCCAGCAGTGGACTTGAGTAAAGTGACCACGTCGCCAAGCGTGACGAAATCATCCAGTCTTAACGTCGCTGCCGAATCACCGTCAAAGTACTCGCGCAACTCGCCAAAGATCTGAGCTTTCTTGATGCTGTCGATGCCTAGGTCAGCTTCAAAGGCCCAGTCGAGCTCAATGCTCTCCTTCGGATAGCCCGTCTGTTCAACGATCAAATCGACCAAGAACTCAGTGATGTTTCCGTCAGGAGTTGCAGGTGCGTCGGAATGCTCTGATTCCCTAGTGGTGGAGTTGGCCCTATTCGCCAAGCCAGCCGCCTGCCCGACAGCTGGAAGTGTAGTAGATTCACCGCCAGGTGGATGCTGAATATTCGGTGATGTTGTTGCGGAGCGACTATTCGAGCTTGGAGCGTTCGATTTGGCCAAGCCACGATTGTTTTCTCGCCGGAAAACCGTCGCGTCATAATGAATCGCCTTCGCGGCGACGGGAGTGCTCCGACGTTCCACAGCTGACCCGTGCATGCTTTCATCACGTCTTCGCTGACGCCGCACGGCCGTTGCATCAAAGTGTAATGGCATTAATGGTGGTGGTTCTTGC
>DNPC01000574.1 GCA_003501565.1 Planctomycetaceae bacterium
TCTGTCGTTCCCAGAGGTACCTGAGAAATTAGTTGTTATCGGCGGTGGATACATCGGCTTAGAACTGGGAAGTGTTTGGAATCGTCTTGGCAGTGAAGTCGTAGTGCTAGAGGCGATGGATCGCGTTTTGCCAGGCCTCGATCACGAAATCGGCCAACTGGCAGCGCGTGAATTCGGAAAACAAGGGATTGAATTCAAGACGGGCAGCTGGGTCGAAAGTGCTGTTTTCGACGGCGAGAAATGCATCGTAAAGTGCAAGGATTCAGACCCGATTACTTGTGATCGCGTCTTGTTGAGTACCGGGCGAGTTCCCTGCTCTGATGAGCTAGGCCTGGAATCCGTAGGTATCGAGACCGACAAACGCGGCTTTGTACCAGTTGACGATAATTTCCAAACGGCCGTCAAAGGGATCTACGCGATTGGTGACTTGATTGGCGGTGCGATGCTGGCCCACAAAGCCAGCGAAGAAGGCATCGTTTGCCTCGAACGAATTTCGGGCATGAAGAGCCATGTCAACTATGACGCGATCCCCGCGATCGTTTACACGCACCCCGAGATTGCTTCCGTAGGCAAGACGGAAGAACAGCTCAAAGAATCGGGCGTCAAATACGCCAAGGGTATGTGTCCATATGGCGCCAGTGGTCGTGCCTTGGCACTAGGTGAAACAACCGGCCGCGTAAAAGTCCTGGCCGACGCAAAGACTGATCGCGTGCTGGGCGTCCACATCATCGGAGCGCGAGCCGGTGACTTGATCGCCGAAGCCACGGCTGCCATGGAGTTCGGTGCCAGCAGCGAAGATATCGCCCGCTGTTGCCACGCCCACCCAACTCTCTCCGAACTCATGCACGAAGCTGCGATGGCAGTTGATAAACGGGCCATCCACACCGCTTAGCAAGCAGCTACACCGTCCCATTTGCATGTCCAATGCCTCCGAAGAACCCCGGACAGTTGCTTACTGAGAAATCAAACAGGTCTCTGGGTGGGCTCGGGCTTCTACTTGGTTTGGTGGCCACATCGGCGATCGCCCTTGTCTGGCCTCAACTTGCGAGTTGGTTCGCCATAGACGCAGATTTTGATCCCTTTCGCCTGAGCAAGAACGCGATTTGGGGATTGATAAGTGTCACGATGCTTTGCTTGGGCCTGGTGGTGGAGCGGTCGGAGCTTGAGCAGCTGCGAAGCTCGCCACTTAGCGTGTTGGTAGGGCTGGCGATCCAAACGACCTGTATGCCGCTGTTTGCCTTCGGGGCCTGTCAACTGCTGCAGCTCGAAGGCCAGCTCGCATCGGGGGTGATCCTGGTTGGCTGTGTGCCTGGAGCGATGGCCTCGAATGTGTTGACGATGACAGCCCGAGGTAATGTGAGTTACTCTGTCAGCCTCACCGCTGTTGCGACACTCGCGTCACCGATCACGGTTCCAATTTTGCTGAGTATTTTCGCAGACGCAAGCACAGATCTCTCGTCAGCTAGCGGCCAGCTTTTTCTGACCGTTGTGCTGCCCATTGTGATTGGCTTTGCCGCCAAAGAAATTTGGACTCCCCTGCAAAGCTTGGCGGCAAGGATTTGCCCAGCGATCGCTTCGGTTGCGCTATTGTGGATCATCGCGTCAGTAGTAGCCGGAGCACGCGACTTGCTTTTCCAGATTAGCGCATCGGTGTTTGTGGCGCTATTGGTGATCAATATCGCTGGCTATCTTGCCGGATCGGTTGCGGGGCGGGTGACCAGAATGCCGACTGCGATGTGTCGTGCTCTCACGCTGGAAGTCGGCATGCAGAATGCCGGTGTCGGCACAGGACTGGCGGCTTCGCTGTACGGCACCGATACATTGGCCGTGATCCCAACTGCAGCATATACGTTTGGCTGTATGGCCACGGGAACGCTGCTGGCAGCGTTTTGGGCATCAAGGGCAATCGATGATGCGCCTACCGAGTGCCAGCAACCCCCGCCGCACAGTCAAGGTGCATCGGAGAACTGAATTGCCACCGCAATTATCACAGTTTGACGTCGATCCTCAGGCCGTCGTACGCAAGCTCAACGCCAGCAGGTAGCGCTTTGTTTGTCTGATCGTAGTCAAGTTTGCAAGATACATGCGTGAGATAAGTCTGCTTAGGCTGAACACGTTCGACAACCTGAAGCGCTTCTTGGACCGTAAAGTGCGTCGGGTGTGTGGTCTCGCGAAGCGCATCTAGGATAAGCACTTCGCAGCCCTCAAGCACGTCAAAGCTTTCTTCGGGAATAAAGTTTGTGTCGGTGCAGTAGGCAATATTGCCAATCCGAAACCCGAGTACTTCGTACCGTGGACCGTGCTTGAGCCGCAGCGGTCGAATCGTCGCGCCCAATATCTCCAATGGCTCCAAAGTCACTCTTCGCGGCTCGAGCGCAGGGATGGCACCTGGATGCGTCTGAGGGCGTTTCGAAAATGCGTAATCGAAACTGTGGCGGATGCGCTGCTCAACCAGCTCTTCGCAGTAGAGCGGTACTGGTCCATCGAGTCGGAAAGGAAATAGCCGCAGATCATCTAGACCGAAAATGTGATCGGCATGTTCGTGTGTGTAGAGCACTGAATGAACAATACCGATACCCTCACGCAGAAGTTGGGTCCTCAGGTCCGGAGAGGTATCGATGAGCAAGTTGCCGTCGGGCAAGCCAACGATTGCAGAGCAACGCAATCGACGATTGCGGGGGTTATCGCTCTTGCAAACAGAGCATCCGCAACCGATTGCGGGCACACCAACGCTTGTGCCCGTACCCAACAAAATGAACTGCCCATCAATGTCAGTTGTTTCAAATTGGTTCGGCACGCTTAACAATCTAGAAGAGGCTGCATTTATCTAACTGGGAGTCGCTAGTCGCTGGGCGAACGAGAGAGCCGCAGTTTCGGTCGTCAACGCGACTCCATTCTTCCCCGCTTAGGCGGCTGTAGCTACGCCAGATCGTCTATCTCAGACCTGTATTCCCTAATCATCATCTTCATCGCCGTCGTGGTCGGGGTGCAGTGGATCTTCGGGGTCGAAGAAGAAATCACCCAACCCGAGAGGCGCCATGCCTTGCGACTCGCGGGCTTTCTGTTTGGCCAATTTATCCAGGTCCATCGCGTCTTCGCCCAAACAACGTTCAAGCGCCTCCCGCCACGCAACGTCTTTGCTCACGGGGTGCTCAGAGTCTTGGGCCAAGCGCTTCAATGCGTAGCGAAGGAGATTAATTCCGTCACGTGCTGAAAAATCTAAGTTCAAGCTGTGCGAATGTTGCAAAAACTCTACCGTCATCGCCAGCATTTCGCTCTCGGCAAACGGCAAGTGGTATTGAAGGATCGCCAGCTCGTCTTGACGATTGGGGAAACCCAGTGGGAGAGTTGGTTGCAAACGGCTGAGAATGTAGTCTGGAATCTCGTACGTGGAATCGTCTTGATTCATCGTAACGGCACAGCGGAATTCGGGACTGGCGTGGATCACGATACCCGCCACTATTGACTCGACATAGCGGCGTTGGTCGAAAAGCGGCGCGAGGCTTGCCCACGACTTTTCGTTCATGCGGTTTCCTTCATCTAGGATGCAAACGCCACCAGTCAGCATTGCAGTAACTAGAGGAGACGCATGGTACGCGATCTTCCCATCCTTGCTCAGGACCGGAGTCACCAGCAAGTCTTCGGGACGTGTATCGGCAGTGCATTGGAACACGTACAGGTCCTGTTCACGCATCCGAGCCGCGGACATTGCCAATGCAGTCTTTCCAATTCCAGGAACGCCAACCAAACGTGGCGTAAGCGGTTGATCAGATTCATCAACCGTCAACCAACAGGCAAGCAGCTGGGTCAACACCTCACGTTGACCGATCCATTCGGCCCCGTTGTTCATTTCGGCGCCCAGCTTCAACTCAACACCGTCGATTTGGACTGTTTGTGGCTTTGACATGCGCCGTGTTTTCTTTGGTGGATTTCGTCAAGCTAGTTAACAGCAAAGACCGAAGCACTTCTGGGCCCGATCATGGAAGCTTGCCTCGTGTTTCAATCTACTTGTTGCCAAATCGCCCGCCAAGATGACTGAGATCGACTTGCTACAGGATTAACCCGGATTGTACATGTAGGCCGCTAACAAGATCGAAACCAATCCTGCCCCAGCGGCGTAAGTGCCTTCTAGGTAACTTCGCATTGGTGGCGCGATCGCCTGCAGCGACGTTTCGACTGAAGTTACGGCAGTGAATGCACTTACTTGTTCCGGCCTACGTACCAGACGCATAATCCAGGATTAACCAGGATTTACGACTCAGGATCACATGCTGTGCTAAGAAAATATGTAGGCACGTCAAGCATTGGTTTGCTGAACTGGAGAGAATGATTGCAGAGTCCCAGGTATCATGAGGGAACTCCGTCCCGGCGTGAGCACTCACGATTAAGCTTCTCACCTCCTACCCAGATCGACATCCGGTTCGATGCCGCTGCCTTTACCTATCGATAAGTGCCTGCCGGAAGTTTCAGCGGCGCTCGCCCGCCATGCCTGCCTTACGATTGCCGCTGCACCGGGCTCAGGCAAGACGACGCGCGTCGCACCGGCTCTGCTGGGCACGCCGGTAGTACGTCCAAGTCGCTTAACCGACACTGCCAGCTCAGAACACTGGACTGCGGGCAATCGCGTGTTACTTATCCAGCCACGTCGCGTGGCCGCCCGCACTGCCGCAGAACGAATCGCAGCCGAGCATCGAACCAGCGTGGGCGCGTGGGCCGGCTACCATGTGCGTTTTGAAAAACGTGTGGGTGCGGACTGTCGATGTATCACAATGACTCCGGGAGTCCTACTTCGGCGGTTGCAATCTGATCCGATTTTGGATGACATCAGCGCCGTAATCCTCGACGAATTTCACGAACGAAGCCTCGAGTACGATCTACTTCTCGGGATGCTTCAAATCGTACAATCTCAGATGCGTCCTGATCTTAAACTAGTGATCATGAGTGCAACGCTCGATGGTAGTTCGCTCACAGAGCACTTGCCAGATTGTGGTTCGGTCAATGTTGAAGGTACGATGCATCCGGTCAAAATGATGCACCAAAAGCATTCTGCCCGCGTTTCGAGTCGTGGCCGACATGGTGGTCCTGCCAGTCGCACTGTGGGGTTTCGTGCGACCGTCGATGAAATGACCCAGGCGGTGCACCAAATGGCGAATAAGTACGACGGTGACATTTTGGCGTTCTTGCCGGGTGTCGGGGAGATACGCGCCGTCGAGCAGAACCTGCTGGTCTCGCAGGAGTCATGGGATGTCCTTCCGTTATACGGCAGCCAACGCCCCGAGGAACAGAACCTCGCGCTTGCACCGTCTTCGAAACGCAAAGTGATCTTGGCTACCAATATCGCAGAAACTTCGCTCACGATCGATGGCGTCCGGATCGTCATCGATAGTGGGCAAGCACGCGTGCAACGCTTTTGCCCAAAGAGCGGTCTCGATCGACTGGTACTTGAACCGATTTCCAAGGCATCCGCTACGCAACGCGCTGGTCGGGCAGGTCGAACACAAAGCGGCGTCTGCTACCGATTGTGGGACGAAGTTGTAGGGCGCAGTCGTCCCGAACATCTCGCTCCGGAGGTTCAACGCGTCGACCTGGCTCCAGCGGTGCTCAGGCTCATTTGCTGGGGGGAATCTGATTTGTCAGCCTTCCCCTGGTTAACACCACCATCGGACGCTGCAATTGAATCTGCCGTTGCAAACTTGCAGTTGTTAGGGGCGGTCGTAGACGACAAGCCGACACGCGTAGGCAAGCTACTATCCACACTGCCTGTGCATCCTCGACTTGGTCTTTTGCTTTTAGTCGGACACGCGATCGGAGAAGGCGAGCGTGCCGCATTGGCGGCGGCGCTGCTAAGTGAGAGAGACATCGTTGATCGCCAATGGGTATCTCGCTCAGAGTGTGACATCGTAGGGCGACTAGAGATCCTAGAACGTGGTGATGCGACGGTGAATCGAAACGCAGCGCGACAAGTTGCAAGGGCGGCGGAGCAGTTGAAACGCGAAACCGAGCATGTCGATTTCACACCACCGCGGTGGATCCAGAACATTGCTGAAAAGACCGATTCTGATGGCAAACTCAAACTCGCATTGTTGGCTGGATTTCCAGATAGAGTTGCCAAGAGACGCGGTGCGGGAAGCCCCCGAGGAGCGATGGTTGGTGGGCGGGGCGTGCAGTTGGGCCGGCAAAGTGGCGTGAAGACCAGCGAGTGTTTTCTGTGTTTGGAAGTCGACGGAAAAGGGGCCAATGCCCAGGTAGGAATCGCCTCTGGTATCTCGCCGGAATGGCTGCGAGGACCGCTGCGGCGCGAAGAAGAGGAATCCTTCTACAATCCGACGCTAGAAAGCGTAGTTACAAGACTCCGTGACTACTGGTGCGACCTAATGCTCGGCGAGCAACCGATTCAAACCGAAGATCAACAGCTTGCCGGCGAGGTGCTGGCTAAAGAAGCTGCGAAGCGTTTTCGCAGTTTGTTGCCGTCAAAGGACAAAGCAATTGTCCAATGGGTCGCTCGAGTGGATTGGCTTCGGCACGTTGCCCCTGAGCTGGCTGAGGGCTTACCGTTCTTCGAAGGCCCCAATTGCGAACAGATGCTGCGAAGTCTCTGCTACGGGATGCGTTCAATGGACGAATTAGCCAAGCTGCCTTGGTCACAGATTTTGCCTGCCCAAGCGTCCCCGTCAGCTCTTGCCACGTTAGACCGGGAAGCGCCGGCGGGGATTCGTCTGCCGCCTAACCAACGACATCCGCAGGGCCGCGAGGTTCGTTTGACTTACGAACCAGGTAAAGAACCGGTATTGGCAGCTAAGATACAAGAGCTTTTTGGCTGGAAAGCAACTCCAGCGATCGCAGGTGGTCGCCGACAACTACTACTCCATCTCCTGGCTCCGAACGGCCGAGTTCAGCAGATTACAGATGACCTAGCCAGCTTCTGGAGTAACACCTACCCACAAGTGCGGAAGGATCTGCGGGGGCGTTATCCAAAACACGACTGGCCCGAAAATCCCCTTGGCTAATCGGTATGAACCTGGCACCGCAAAGATGACACCGTAAACAAGGCGGCGTGAGCAACTATCCCTAATTGCTCCGAAAACTGTCCGAACTGTACTGGGACAGTCGCGTTACGAAAGGGTTCGAAGGCACTTCATCTGTGACCCGAAGAAGATATGTGATTGGTATCGACGCGGGTGGTACAAAGACATCCTGCATGATCGCCACCACCCAAGCGGATGAAGGCCCTGGATCCTCCAAGCCTTGCGCAGTGTCCGAAGCAGGTCCCGGAAATCTGCGCAGCGTCGGCCTTGAGGAAGCCGTCGCGAACGTACAAGCATCCATCGAACAAGCTGCTGAAATTGCCCAGGTGCAACAGGAAGATGTTTCTGCAGTTTGCCTCGCGGCAGCCGGTGCGGGCCGACAATCAGAAAAAGAACAACTAGAGTCTTACCTGTTACAGCTTGGTTACTCGAACTTTATAGTTTGCACTGACGCTGACGTTCTCCTGCCAGCTGTGAGCACGCAAACCGGCTGCGAGCACAACACTGGGATTGCATTGATTGCCGGTACCGGTTCCATTGCAATCGGGTGCACTCTCGACGGTCAGAAGCTACGCTCAGGTGGTTGGGGATATCTCCTAGGTGACCACGGAAGTGGCTACGCATTAGGCCAGGCAGCACTGGCCGATATCACACAAGTGATAGATTTGGTGAAACCACCAAGTCGGCTTAGCGAAATCTTGCCTAAGCGGATCGGTATCTCCGATGTACAGGAGATTATTCCGTGGTGCTATTCAGCCAACGACGCCCGCGAAAAAATTGCAGGACTTGCGCCCGTCGTCTTTGAGGCGGCAGAATCAAATTGTCCAGTTGCCCGGCAGATCATCGAAGAGAACGCTGCCAAGCTTGCCTCGACTTGCGTAGCGCTGCTCCGGCAAGCGGTTGGTCGCCACCTGCAGCTGACCGAACAGGACGGACGGCTCATACTCGCCTGCTCAGGGAGCCTACTAACGCAGCAGCCGGACTATCGCGATGCCGTGGTTAGAGGCGTTGCACAGGACTCATTCGTTGTGCAGCATGTTCGTGAAGTCAGCCCGCATACGGTTGTTTCGCCAGTTGTCGGTGCCGTTGAACTTGCGCGCCGACTGTGCACCCCAGTGGAATAAAAAGATGCAGAGGTTTCAGCCGCCAGCAAATGGCTTTCTCTGAATGTAGGGTGCTGTTAATTATTCTCTGTAGAGCTGGCAGCCAACATCTTCTCGACGGCTTCGCTTCCCGTGTCACCAACTGCAATTCCAAGCTCTGCAGCTTGAGGCGTCACACCAACAATCTCCGCCTCCAGCAAATCCTCAGGAACCACTAGCGGATTGGCGGGCGTTCCTTTCGCGATGGCAATTGCTTGACCGAATTCGGCAGCGGTTTCCAGATCGTAGATTCCACAGCCAACAATTCCAACTTTTGTCAAAATTGAACAGTATTGGCCTCCGTGCCACAGTTGGCCCATTCCAATCGCCTCGCCTCCGCGAAACTGCATGATCTGTCGGTTTGCCTGTGGTAGTTCGCTCATGGAAGATGCGCCGGTTCTAGTAGTCAATAGTTTCAGCAGATCGCGTCCGACGGGCGTTCGTAGATTGAGCATCCGGATTGTGGTAACACTGCTGCGGCTCAATGGGACTGCAGCTCGAATTTTGCGACGGTCGCTTCGCGTGAATACTTGGGCGGTTGATTCTCATCCTGTCCTTCTTCAAGCTTGGCAATTCCAGGAGCTTTGGGCTCTAAACCTTCGGGCGGAATCGGGACACCGGCTGTCCACACAATCGCGTTGCATACTACTTTTAACACATTTTTGCGGCCCCAATTCCAGTGGTAGTGACCTCCCGTAAAGCCGAAGGACCTGCCACCGTCGGGGCGCTCGAACACCCAAGCCACGTGCTGCGGTTGTCCGGCAGCGACGCTCTTTCGCACGTGCGGGTTGCCGCTGTGCGGTCCATCCTTGCGCCGCATCGTCGACTCTGGGGCTACGGCAGATAGTATGGGAGTCACGCCCTTCATATCTTTTGCGAACCGCATATGAAAATACCATTCATCGTCAGCGGCAAACGGCGTAGCGCCTGATGTTACTGGGTGATCAGGGAGGCTCGAAAAATCGGCGACCCAATGTGGATTGACGGACCAGTGAGTTTCAAAGTACCCACCCAGCCAGTTCACAAATTCCTTACCGCCTTGATCCTTGGGGACTTCAACGGCATAGTGCAAGCAGCAAAAACCGACACCACGCTCGATGTGCTTTGCTAGTACATCTAAATGCTTCAAAGCGGGATGACGTCCACCACCGTCGCAGTACATTACAATACAACTGGCCGTGTCTAAGACCGTTTCGTCTTCAGGCCATCCGCCGGCATATACTTCGCATTTAATATTGCTTGTGCTTGCCTCAATCGCCTCGGCGAGTATGCGACTGCCGGCCAAGTGTTCGTGTGCTCCATAACCATGACTTGGGTTGCCGGCTAGGAATACGATTTTCTTGGGAGGCGCATTCTCGCCTGCAAATGCCACAGAGTGTGAGGCAAGCACCGAAACACATCCTAGGAGGATACTTGTAACGAAACGATGTTGAGTGATCATGGCAGCTTCCAAAAGGGGGCAGTTGTTGCTTGCACAAAAGCGTTTCAGTTGTTTTCTTCGAGATGCTCTAAGACTTGTTGGAAAGGCACGCTGCTGCAGCAACCATACAATGGGTGTTTGCTCAGACGCTTTCGCACAATCGCCGGGGATGTCAATCCACACAAAAAACGCGTCTGATCACGTGCGGTTCCAAGCACGTCCGGATGCTCGTCGGCCAATTCCTTCATACCCGACGTTGCGGAATCACCGACGCGAGCCTGACTGAGCGTTGGAATTTTCCCAGTCGATTCTCCGATGCAAGCAGAGCATTTTCCGCAGGGATCTGGTGCTGTCTGCCCAAAGCGTTCACTAAGTAACTGGCTTTGGCAACGTTCCGATGTCATCAGGCGCAATAGTTCGTCCTGACGCGATAGCTCACCCTGCTCGCGCTCCAGCAAATAGCTGGACAGCTCGTCGGTTAGTGTGCCTATATCAGTTATCGGCTCCAAAACTCGATAACCAAAAACCAGTCCGCTAGCACGCAATTCAATCCAGCCTTGCTGGGAAAAGTACTCCAACATCGCGACGATTCGCTCTCGTGGACAGCTCAGACGCTTGGCGACTTGTGGCAGCGCTATGGAATACCAGATCTTCTTCTTGACCGTTAGCGTCAGAACATCATAGGCGAACTGCCGCCTTTCTCCTTTGAAATGACTCAGGATTTCTTGACTACTAACTAGGGCTTTAAACTCGTAAGAATCATATCGCGGCGCGATTGCTTCCAACCGTCCGGCCAGTTCAAGGTTGGTTAGCAGTGTTCGAATTACCCCCTGGCGCACATTGGACTCGTAAGCCAAGGAGTAGTGGCTGATGTAGAACTCTTTCGGCTGACCGGCAATCAATCCAACGAATCGCTCGATCGACGGCCTACTTGGCATGTCACCGTGCGCGAAATTGTCTAGTACAACGCGGTCTTCAGGCACAAGCAGTGTTTCGCACACTGAAGGCTGTCCATCGCGACCGGCACGGCCCACCTCCTGGGCATAGTTTTCAATGGATTTCGAAGTATTGTAGTGATAGATCGCACGGATGTTTGATTTGTCAATTCCCATCCCGAAGGCGATCGTGGCTACGACAATCGCGTCATCGGATTCCATAAACCAGTCCTGCACCGCCTGACGTTCATCGTCCTTCATGCCAGCGTGGTACGCTAGGGCTTTCAGGCCAGACTCCGTTAGGGACTCCGCAACGCGCTCAGCCGTTTTTTGAACCGTCACGTAGACAAGCGTGGGCTGCGGTGGTGCATCACGCAGCCGATCTAACAGCAACGCGCCGCGCTCGCCGTCGCTGGTGAGCGTGAATCTCAGTGCTAAGTTGGGACGGTGAAACGGAGTTTGAATTGAATCATCCGGTGCGATTCCGAAACTGTCTTGGATATCCTTTAAAACCGCGGGTGTTGCCGTCGCCGTCAAAGCTAGGACACGGGCCACGCCCAGTTCTTGCGCGATCTTTGCCAGTTTCAAGTAGTCCGGGCGGAAACTATGCCCCCACTGGGAGATACAGTGGGCCTCATCGATAGCGAACATAGCGATTGGCAGCGTGCCAATGAACTGGCGAAAACGCTCATTGAAAAACCGCTCTGGTGCTACGTACAAGAGCTTCTTCGCGCCACTTTTCACCCCATCCATCGCGTTGCGAGTTTCTTCGCCAGTCAACGACGAATCCAATCTTGCAGCCGGGATCCCACGACTGTTCAAGAAGTCAACTTGCTCTCGCATGAGAGCCATCAACGGCGATACAACGACAGTCAAGCCTTCCAGTAGAG
>DNPC01000166.1 GCA_003501565.1 Planctomycetaceae bacterium
AACCTGACGGGGCGCACCAGATCCGCCGACACGATCCACGTGATCTTCGGCAATCAGTCCAACGCCTTCGATAGGCTGCAGCCGAATGAGTGGACTGCCGGAGTTTGGATCGGTGAATTGGGCAACAACCTCTGGGATTTGGCTGCTGTTGGTAATCGCCACAAAATAGCGGCCTGCGGGAAGCTCATACGAACCAATGTATGGATCGAGACTGCCGGCACTGCCGCGAGAGAGATCTGAGTTGTCTGCAGCGTTCAGCGGGCTGGCTTGATCGTCGACGACGTTACTACCCAGACCACCCAGGATCAGATTGCCTGCCGAGTCGAAGACGTACATCGAGATGTCCGGTCGCCCAATCCCGTTGGCGTAGTCGACGTCCAGAACAGTAGCAAAATACTCACGAATCGAGCTTGGACGAATCCGTTGATAATCGATGTCGAATGAGAACCAGTCAACATCCCCGGACGAGTCAAGATCACCCGCAACGCTGATCGCTTGACGGTTCGTCTCCAGGACATTGCCCAGCGGCTGGGCATTGCCAAATACATCGTTAGTTTCATTGACGGGATCGATTACGCCGTCACCGTCAATGTCCCGAGTCTCAACTTCGCCGTTTTCGCCCAGCAGAGGCGAGTTGTGCGGCACGCCAACCAGGTCAAGACCTGTACTGGCAAAGCGGATGTCTGCATAGTTGATGCTCGAACCAGGAACCTCATCCACTTCGGTCAATCGAATCTGGAATTGGTAGTTACCCTCACTGAGCCCATTGGCGCTGCGGACGCGAACGTGATACAAGTTGCTGCTACCGGCTGGACCCGGCAGACTGACTCGCAATCCCGCATCTTTCGGGTTGGTGCTGTAGAGATCTTTCGGAGCACCTTGGGCACTTGTGAAGTACAACTCCGTTGGACTTGAACGAAGTGGGTTTACACTTTCGACGGGTAGACCATCGACGTTGACCCCAAGAACAGGGAAGCTTGGATCGGCTTCTTCATCGAATGAGTTGTCACTGAGAGCCAGCATATTGCCAGATGCATCAATAAGCTCAACGACGGTATCGAGCGAATTGTCGGTGCGGTCGATATCCAACCACACTTCCGTGCCAGCTTCCGCGTTGAACGAGTAAACATCCACATCACTAGGCGCGGCAACCGTAGCTTGGATGTGGAAACCGAGGCGATGATTCTCATCTCCGCTCTTGAGATCCTTCGCAAGCGTGCCCAGATACTGGGCTGTGTCGGCCGTTTCGTTGGAACGTGGAGAGGCCGCCAGCGCGGATTCCGACTCATTCAGAACTGCCACATTTCGATCGTTGCTGTTCGGATCGAGCAACACACTTCGCCAGTCACCCGGTGATGCTAGCGATGCAGGGTTGCGTTCAACCAGTTCGAGGAAGCTGGTGACGCGGGCTGTCGTCGACGTTGGATCCACTCGCCAAGCAAACGCTGTCGTGATATCGGCCAGACCATAAACATCACCAAGATCAGGATCTACGAATAGCGGCAAGTCAGCCGTATCGATCTGCCCAGCCACAGAGTACTGAGTACCGGTGGTTTCGATTGCCGTCAGCAGGTCACGGTAGCTGTCCGCAGCCCAGCCTTCGTAAGTTGCGTTCTCCAGTTCGCCGGGAGTCGAAGCGTACGTTCCACCGTGGCTAAAACCAATTCGCTCTGGACCATCGAGCGTAAATGCAGCAAAGCCCTCTTCTCCAGGGGTGCCGGTAACATACAAAAGATCGTCCGAAGGCCCTTGGACATCTTCGTCGAGATAGTTCACGACCTGAATTTCGCCCAGCGGATTATCGCTGTCGAGGATCAGGGTATTGAAGACTTTCGAGATACCATCGTCCATCCGCGATTCGACCCGCCAACGGATCTCACCGTTCGCACCCGGCACGGTACCTTCGCTAACTACTAAATCGGGAGCAATCAAGGTCGGAGCAAGGGTGATGGTGCTGGAACCAAGCTCGATAGCGTCACCGTTGGCACCGATATCTAGGAAGTTAAAGAACTCAAAAATCGCATCGATGTTTACAAATGTCTGCGTGTTCCCAACCGCGGTGATGCCGCCACCGCCACCGTCTACAGTGGCAAATCCACTACGTCCGCCTGCACCAGCCTGGAAGGCGAACTGCCCAGGTACACCCGCTTGCACATCATTGTCAATTAGAGTCCCACGATCGACCTCGGGGCCGGTTGGCAATGTACCACTACCAATGACATTGGTAGTATCGCGTTGCACATTACCATTTAAGTCAAAGCCAGCTCCGACGGTGTTGTCGCTTAGGCTGGTCAGAACCACCGGGAAGTTCGGTTGTCCAACTACTTGAATCGAACCGCCGATGCGATCTGCATTGTCCAGAGGCAGCCCAGTAGCCGTGAAACCCGCGTTATCGCCACCAAGCTTAACAACTAGGCTGCGATTGCTTTCACTCTCCAGACGCAGTCCACCAAACGCGTGATGATCAGGAACGCTGATCTCACCGGTTACAACGTGAACAATGTCAGTGTCATCCCAACGCCCTTCGGTCGTCAATGTGCCTTCGCGAACTAGCAGACCGTTGATGTCATTGTTGCTCAACCGGTTTTCTGCGATCAACGGGCCGTGATTGCCAACACCTTTCTCATATCGATCGGCATGACCGGTACTGCGGCCGGTGTCTTCAACGGCATAATGGTTCAACGAGCTTACATTTGCGCTGATCGCGGCGGCAGCGTTTCCGTGAATTATGTTGTCAACAATTATTGGCTGTGCGCCACGCACAAAGACCGCTGCCGGCGAATTGTCGAGGCGACCGCCACGGTTATCGTCGGTCGATGTGGTTGAACCGTCAGCGTTGAACTCGATGCGACTATTGGTCAGTCGCAGATCGCCTTGATGGACCTCCAACGCGGCAAAGTCCGAGAATCCACCTTCGACGCGTGTCGTGCCGCCACCATAAGAGATGACCGCGTGGTCCAAACTTGCTTTCGAGGTATGGCCAACGTAGACTCCGCCCCAGTCACCCGCTTGGGCGACTTGTGAGCCGACGCGGTTGGCTGTATCAAACGTTCCGCCTGCACCATAGCGGTTGTCGTTTAGCGAGGTGAATACGACTCGATTTCCATCGGTTCCTTCAGCGATCAGCTGAGCACCCATGTGGACGTCGATTCGCGCTCCTTGGCTCTTAATGACTGTGCCTGGATCGATCACCAGCCGTGCATCTGGACGTGCAACCGAGTCGGGCGTCACGTCCGTGAGCAGTGTGCCCAAATCAGAGCCGTTGTCGATGAACGAGCCAACCGATGCAAGCAGTTCACCCACGAGAACGTAGGGTCCAGTTCCACCATCTGCACTTCGGTAAATACGCCGCACAGTGGTTTCGATGTTCGAAAGAACAATTGCCCCATCAACGGCGGTGGTGATCTGCTCGGTCGAAACGGAAGCAGGACTCTCATTTCCAAACTCGTCAACTGCGGTGAACCGATAGTTGTACGTTCCTGCAGCAAGTGTTCCACCTGGTTGAGCCAGAAGCGTAGTGCTGGTTGTTCCTGGAGCCGAGACTGCCTGAATTGCTCCACCGGCGGTACCCTGAATCTCCAGGTTCTCTGGGATGTAATGCACGATACCGGTATCGTCGAATCGACCAGGAACCGTCAGCTTCTCGACTTCCATCGGTGTTCGGATGCGAACTTGTAGACCATTGATTGAGTTGCTGGCGAGGTGATTGCCACGCAACTCTGGTCCCACGCGACTGTAGTCAACGGAGAACGGAGCGGTTGCACCATGCTGTTCCGCAGGTGATTGGAAGTTTGATTCTAAGAAGCTATTGGGCGTCGCGCTCATCGCGGCGTCCGCACTATTGGTGATCGTACTGTGGATCACAGAAGGCCGGGCATCAACCATCTGCACAGGTGCAATGACCTGCGATAGTCCATCAACGACCACCTGACCGCCACCGTAGCGGATATCAGCGTGACTGATCCAGTTCAGGAACAAGCCTTCTGCTTCCAAATTCTCTCGAGACGGATTCCCTGCATCGACGCGATTGCGGATATCGATTCCACCCCAATCGCCAGCGCTTGGAATGGAACCCACAACTGCTGTGTTGGCGTTCTGTCCCAGACCTGCGTGATTCAAACTGGTGAAAAATACACTTCCTGGCAGGGCGTTGCCATCAGCGTCCTTGAGTACTTGACCAGACTCAGTTTGTAGCGTTGGAGTACCGAGTACGAGGAGCGAACCTGCACTGCGGTCGACGCTAACACTCGTACTGCCCACGCCCACGCGCGCTCGGCGCATCTTAAGGATTGCACCAGCGTCGATAACGACGGAAACATCTTGTGGTACGTCAAAAGTCGCGCCATCGGGAAGTGGGCGACCGAGATTGTCGAATCCGACCTCGTAAGCCAGGTTGTCTGCTTGCGAAGCAAAGTTTTCGTCAGCGCCACCATTGCCCACAATTCGCACGGTATCACCAGGAACTGCAGCGTTGAGGGCATCAACGATGTTCTTGTAGGGAGTACCTACGGAGCCATCACCACCGGCTGCGGCCGCCTTGTCAACAAACTTTGTGTTGGCTTGGCTGCTTGGGCGGAACCAGAAATCAAATACACCGCCGGGAGTCCCGTCACCGTCACCATCGAATTCCGTTCCTTCGGCTGAGTCACCATCACGCAAAACCGAATCCGCCGGCGGACGGAAGTCCAATCGAAGTTGGTACGCACCTTCGCTGCGACCGCCGATACCAGAGTCAGCGATGGCAGGATCGTAACTTGCATTGCCAGCTGCACTGACGCCGACGATATAGTTGCCTTCGCTCAGGTCGAGTTCCAAGTAAGAATCTGAGCTGTAGTAATCGTCATTGGCGGCGATCTCATTCCAACCGCCGGGCGTTTCTTCGAACAAGCGGATTTGTGAATCCAGAAGGCTCGCCGAACTCATTCTTTCAGCGAAAGCCTCAATACTGATGCGTCCATCGACCGGCAGCGAGAACTGGTACAGGTCGATATCTTTGCTATCTGGTCGGTAGAGAAACTGGCCGTGGACGATGTCGGCATCGCCCGGCAATACGATTTCGGTACCAACTCCTGGCGCAAACACCGATGCAAATGACTGAATCGTCATTTGTGAAAGCTCGTCGGCATCGCCCAAACCAAGCAATTTCCCGACAGCCTGCATGGCCGCCCGCATGAATTCTCCGCCGAACTCGTTCAAGCTCGCTTCGCTGAAGTCTTGAATATCGAGTACCGTACCGGGTTGTCCATTACTGATCAGCGATCCAGCTTCGTAGAACGTCAAACCGGGCTGGTTCTGTTCAGCAACGCCAGGACTCTGACCGCCCACAACGTCTGGGAACGGCACGATCGCTCGCATATCACCGACGCCGATCGTCATCCCGAGGTTATCGCTTTCGATGAAGCGGACGCCGAGATATTGCTCATAAAGGCTCATCACCTCGCGGACGCGCTCCTTCTGCGTCTCGGTGATCGCGTTCAGCAACGTGGAGCCATTCAGAACACCCAGTTGGCCCTGGAAGTTGTAGAAGACAACGCTCGTACCATCGACAGCATCAGCGCCCAGTCGCAAGTTGTCTTGCATGCGAATCTGGCGGTTGCCTGGTTCGTCACTTCCGCCTGGGAAGTCAAGTAAGAATGGCGTTTCATTCTCGATCTTCGAATCGATAATGACCGACTGCGATCCGCCTGCACCTGGCGTCCAATCCGCCGAGAGGTCACGTGCGCCAGCGAATGTGTCCTCAGGGTCGGTGGTATTGGCATCCACCATGGCCGGTGCAACCGGCTGGGCTTCGTTCGTGCCGATACGCAAACGAACTTCGCCACCACCGGTCGCATATTGATCAAGGTCCCGAGCGAAACGCAACGAGACTCGTTTGCCTTCTGGGTAGTATCGAATCCGCGTCGGCAACTCAGGTGCCGCGTCGTCGGAAGTGTCCAAAGTGCCTTGAGTGCTGATCAACTGGTAGAAACTTGGATCCAGCACGCCAGCTTGCCCGCTGCCACCGAAGAAGACAATTGTGTCGCTGTTCTGCAAGTACAACGTGCCTCGTTCGTTGGTTAACTGCTGAAGCGAAAGACCGTTGACCGACTGGATTGATCGCAGATCAATCATCTCGTCGTCGCTCAGGTATACGTCAATCTCGCTGGCGCGATTCCAAGTCAGTGCACCCGTGTTAGGATCGCGGCTTACCGGCTGCGGAACAACGGACTCAACTTGTGCCCCCAGGTTCAGCTCAAAGGCCACTGAACGAGAAATCCCACAGTCAAAGGCCTCGCCGTTGACGTTGCGCAGAGTGCGAATGCCGGTTCCCAGAATCTCAATGCGGTAGCGATCATCCGGCAGCGGCTCACCGAACCGCATGATGACTTCGCGATCCGAATCACCGAGCCCAACATAGGCGGGAATGATCTCAACGTCCGTCACACCGACGAGCGAGAGCGGCGAATACGTAACAGGAGCGGTGCCGATCCGAGTCGCTCCGCTACCGCTGACCAGCTGTGCTTCAACGAGCTGCGATGCGGCTGAGCCTGAAGAATTGAGAGAATCGACGAATTCCTGGACGGTGGTAGCATTCAGCGGATTGCTGTTTAGCTCTACATTGATCGACTTGCCATCGACGGTCACGATCGGCGCACCTGGGCCACCACGATCACGTGCCGTGACGCTTACATTGATGCCGATTCCGTTGTTGCCGCCCTCACGAGCGATAAGCCGGACTTCCAGATTGTTGCTCAGTCCGAAGTTGGTCGAAGTCTTCGCAGCATTCGCACCGGAAAGAACAAGAGGAGTTGTCGTATCCGTGGTCTGGCCAATTTCGACCGTCTGCGAGCCGCGCAATCGCAATGCGTAGACCAAACGCGTGACAGCCGTGTCTTCCGTGCGATCAAATGCCTGCAAAAGGTCCTCGACGCGAGTATTGAGGGCCGGATTAGCGTTCAATTCGACGTTGATAACCCGCCCGTCGACGGTCACACGTGGCTCGCGCGTGTCATTTCGGCTAACTGCACTGAATTCGATACGGATACCGTTGCCCGACTCACCGGCCTCGGTTGCGTAGAATTCAACCAGAGTTGCTCCGCCGGTCCCAAAATCGGTAGCTCGCGATGCGCGTTCAAAAACGCCATCGTCACCGCTTCGAACGACGCTAATACCGTCGAGCGATTCTGGATCTATCCCGGCTCCGTCATCGAAACGGAAAACCAGCTCCCGCGGCGACTGATTCAGGATATCCCCGCTCTCGAGCAGGTCCCCCGTATTGGGCTGGATGCTCAACAGCTGCGGACCTACAGCCAGCAGTTGACGGGCTTCCAGAGTTTCCAGGAGTATTCGTCTGGCGGCACGGCGTTTCTGTAAGCGTTTACGAGCCAACAGTTTACGCGATTTCGACAAACCACAGGCGGCCATTTAAAAACCTCTCGACGGAGCGCTGCGAATCAGCGGGGGGAAGGTAGCCAGTCGGCCCCAAGCCCCCTGATTCAGATGAGTCGTTGGCAGTTATCTTGGGCAAATCCTTGCCGCAGCACAGTTAAAACACGGGGTTTGGGTGCTATGGGAAAACAAGACTGCGGAGTTGGATTGTAATTGGCGAAGTTGCGAATTCAACGAATCGCATGCTGCAGAGCGGCAAGAGAATCAGCCGCAGGGGCTGCCCAAACCGTACAAAGCGCAAGAGCCGGAAAGCTGTACCAGCCGACTACAACCCATATCCAGTCGTGCGACTTGGAGCGGTTCTAGGGTCGGAAAGTTCCCTAAACTTCCGTAGTACCTCTGAAGAGCTACGCAGTATTTAAGCGTGCCGATCATCGCCTTCAGCGGTTCCAACCTTTCGCCGAGCCGATCTGTGGCCCTGCCTTTCGAGGCCAAACCTAGCCTGAGGTGCCCGCATTTGACCGGCAAGATCTCCATGCATGACCGACTAACTCGCCGCCAGCGAACTGATTAGACTTGTGTAAAAATCAGCAATTTCAGAATTTGCTTGAGGGTCAGCCCGATGCGCTCAATCGCTCTACTATTCGCCATTTTCGCGCTTCCGGCCGAGCGCGCAGCCGCGATCGATGAGTTTGCTGATATCGTCAAAATTGACAAACTGCCCGTTGGCGATCGCGCGGTGGCAGCAGCCTTTCGTCGATCAAAGGCCGAAGCGTGCGAGATCATCCCCAAGAGCGAGTCGCTAGAAATTAGGTCGTT
>DNPC01000049.1 GCA_003501565.1 Planctomycetaceae bacterium
GGTATCGTTCCCGACATCAACTTGGAAACGTGATATCTCAATTCCCTGATCTGCCAAACGGCGTCGCAGAATCGGTAGATTTTCACTGATTATCTCGCGTGCGGCCTCTGACTGAGCGGTTAGTTCGGCTGACATCGTATTCCCGTCCAGGCGAACTCGAACGGCCAGCGAGCCAAGTTGAGGCGGGTGTAACCGCAAGTTCATCTCCCCGCCCTGGGGAGTCAGACGCGAAAAGCTACGTGAAACACGCTGTATTAGCCGAACACGTTCTTGCTGTGTGATATCGCCCGATTCGGCCTTAACCGAATCAGGGAAGCTCTGACCCTGCGGCGATGCAGTCGTCGTGTTGGGACCATTCGCTGCAGAAACGCCAGCATTCGTTTGGGCTATACGGTTACTTCCACCCGAGTTGGCTAAACTAGCGTTTCCTGCTTGGGTGTTGCCCTGCGATACGCTCTCTAGCGCCGCAACGCGCTCAGCACCGACCGTCGTCGTGCCAGCGGCAATCGTGGCCGGTGGCACCGCAATATTCGGCGAGGGCGCTGCAACAAGCGAGTTGTTGGAACCCGGTGTGATAATGTTGTTATCTCGCCCGTTTTCGGAGGATCCTGCTACGTTATTGCTAGCCTCGATGGGTTCTACAGCGTGTCCGGGTTCAATAGGATAAGGCCCAAGCTGACCGCCCCGATGTATTGGAGCGTACCCCTGATTTTGATAGGGATCCTGTTGAAACCACTTCGTGCCTTCGTCTGTTTGTTCGGTGGCTGTATCAACAAAGTCTGGTCGTAACTCGCCGGGGGACTGTTCTTCGTTGAGCGAGCGCTCTTGTGACTGATGCTCGAAATTCTTCGGCTGCCCATTGCCAGATGAAGCGGGCGCCGAAATCGAAGACTCGGCTTCCGTCGATCCGTGGACCAGTTCTTTGGAGCCATGTTCGCCGTTTGCATTTGGGTGCGCCGGCGTTTCCGTAGGAGTCAGCTCGGTAGGACCCGCATCCTGCGTTTTCGCCAGAGGCCGCTGCGCAAGATTCTCCGTGTTTTCGTTATTCTCGTTTACGGACAGTTCAGTCTGCGATCCACTTCCAGGTTCAACCTGGTTGATAGCTAGCACGTCGTCCTGGGAGACAGCGTCGCTTGACGCGGCGTCCGCGTCAGCGGTCAATTCTGTGTTGTCGACGTTTAACTCGACAACAACTTCGTCGAGAGCCGTAGCTTCTTGATCCGCTTGGGTCTCAGTCTGCAGGGCGAGGTCAACCGTGGTTAACGCCAATTCAACATCAGAAGAATCCGAAACAGCGGATTCGCGCAGGGGTTCATCTTGGCTTTGATCGCTACGTTCTGCTTTTCCGCTCTCCTGCGGAGCGTCGTCACGCGCCCCTGCATCCTCGCCTGCGTCATCGCGAGAGGCGGTTGGACGGGTAGTTGCTGTCTGCTCGGCCGGTCGTGGCTGCAAATGCTGATCAAATAGTTGGCGGTTGACGGCTTGGCCGTTCAAGCCGGAACCGGAGGAGCTGGCCAGCGGGAGTGCTCCGAAAGGCACTATGGGTGAATGCGCAGGACCTGCAGATGCCGATATTGGTTTGCCGTTTATCGGCGAAATGCGGTGTTCCATGTCTTGCCCCCAAGATCATCCACCAATTGGCAGTCCACCGTTTTCCGGCAACTGTCTCAAGCGTGGTTTATGGATAGTGGAGGCGTCTACGCGAGTTTCCCAGCGAGTTTAGCTCAAGTTGCAGAACCTTTGGCGGCGCGAACAGCGCTCATGCCTGGTTCTCCCTCCCGAATGCGGGCTAGAATCTCAAACAGCACGTCGGGCTCTTTCTTTGCCGGATCGGTAAACTCCCCCACAATCTTTCTTCGAGCGTCGGGAGTCATTCCTTTAATGATTGCGACTACATCGTCGACTTTGCCTGCTTCGTGCATCTTCAACAGTTGCACTTTCGCTTGCTCAGCGGGAAGCGTTTCGAGGGTAATCTGAACGTGTCGAAGTCCTTCATCGAGCATCTCAGCTTCTTTCTGCTCGAGCATTTCGTAGAAGTCCTTCGTGCGGCGGTCAAAGGAGGCTTGCTCGGCTTGCAACTCGGTTTGGCGCGACTGCAACTGTTCGGTGGCGAGGTTGATTGCGCGCTCACGCATTACCAAGTTCTTGTCGACACGAGCACGCTCATTCTCAACATCCTCGTACTTCGGGTTGGGTGTGGAGTGAAAGTCGTCGAGCATCTGTTTGAGTTGGTCGCCAGTGATGTCGATCCCATTCGTCAAAGCTAGCAATTTGTAGATCGTATCACCGCTCAAATTGCCCTTGGCTACAGACATGCCCAACAGCACCACTTGCGCGAGGACCGTGGCGACACAGAAGGCGACGAAGAGTTGTACGAGTTTCTGCATGGTTTAACCGTTGATTGAATTAGCAGCCGAGTTGCGACTACCAGTCGTGTGGTGATTTAGACTGGCCCACTGATCCAGTCCAGCTTGTTCACGCGCGAGTTCAGCTGCGGTGAATTCGGCAAGGCGTTTCGCCTGGACTTTCTCAATTGCTTTCAGGTCCTGTTCTTTCTTGATCAGAATCTGCCGCCTTCGGTCACGTTCCGGTTCAATCTGAGCAATGGTTTGCTGCAGTGACTGGATCTGTTGGCTCAGCCGATGTTGGTAACGCTGTGCGGCGAGAATGTGGTCAGGAGACAAATGTCCTTGGGAGGCTTCGGTCTGAGCCTGCATTTGCTGGGCGATCTCTGCCTCGAGTTCAGCTATTTGCTGACCCAGCTTTTCGATTGCCAGTAGCGACTTGCGGTACTGTTCAGCGGCGTCATCGCGTTCGCGCTCACGCAGCTTAATGATTGCCAAAAGTCGAAACTGAAATTTGCTCATAACAGGTTCCCTGCAAATATGCCCAACGGATTAGCAGCGCTGGCCAATGCCTGCTGTCGAATGGCACCATCACGGATGATCGTGTAAGTCTGTGTGGGTTGTAGGGATCAAAACGTTAGCCCGATGCTTTAAAGCGAGGTTCGCTAGGTGTTCGAAATCCGGTTAGTTTGCCGACTGAGGCGCCGGACCTGGAGCGACTTGCGGATTAGCTAGGTGGTTTGCTGCCGCCTGGCCGGTGGCTGGCGGATTGGAAACCGGTTGGTTGCCGGGCGTCGCCCCGCCTGCTTGAAGACCGATTTGGACGAGCAGCTGGACGGTTTGCTCGAGCGTTGCGATATCGCGGGCGGGTTGAGCTAGGAATTTGTCTATCAGTGGTTTGAGTGCGATGGCGCGATCAACTTGAGGATTGCTGCCACGCTGGTACGCTCCGATCGTGATCAGATCTTCGTTTTCTTGATAAGTGGCCAAGGTGTTACGGATGGCAGCGGCGGCCTGCTGATGAGTCTGATCAACCAAGTGCGTCTGAAGTCGACTGAGGCTTTGCAAGATATCAATCGCTGGGTATCGTCCCTGTTGTCCGATCTTGCGAGACAAAACGATATGCCCGTCGAGCAGTCCACGGAGCGTATCGCTGATCGGCTCATTGGTGTCATCGCCCTCAACTAGGACCGTGTAAATACCTGTTATGGAACCTTTCGGTCCGGTTCCAGAACGTTCGACAAGTTTGGGGAGCATCGAAAAGACACTCGGAGGATAGCCGCGAGTGGTCGGAGCTTCACCGGCGGCGAGTCCGATTTCTCGCTGAGCCATTGCAAAACGAGTGACGGAGTCCATCATGAGTAAGACATTCATCCCCGCATCACGATAGGATTCCGCCAAAGCCGTGGCAGTCATCGCGGCTTGCACTCGCCTGAGTGCGGATTGGTCGCTGGTTGCGACGACCGTGACACACTTCTTTCGGGTTGTTGGATCTAGTTCACGTTGCAGATACTCCTGAACCTCCCGTCCCCGTTCGCCCACAAGTCCAATGACAACAACGTCGGCATCGGTGCCACGCGCCATCATGCCTAGCATGGTGCTTTTCCCTACACCTGACCCGGCGAATATCCCAATCCGCTGACCACGGCCCAGTGTAAGCAACGAATCGACCGCCCGAATGCCCGTCGTTAGCACTTGCTCAATTGGCGGTCGCTGCATGGCCGAAACCGGCGGTTGATCCACGGGGGCTCGTTCGGTGGAACCAATAGTTCCCGCTTCGTCGATCGGATTACCTGCTGCATCGACGACCCGACCAATCAGAGATTTACCAACCGGAACGGAAGCCAGTGACTCAACTAGAACAACGCGATCGCCCGGAGAGATGCCGTCCGAGCTATCTAAAGGTGCCAGGAGCGTAGTCCGGCCTTCAAAACCAATGACTTCGGCAGGCAATGCAGGGCCGCTGCGACGGCGGATCTCACAGATTGCACCCATGGGCACCGGAAGCGCAACGGCTTCGACACAATTTCGCCCCACTGACCAGATTGATCCTTCAATGTAGCTGGTCGTGCAGCGATCCATGGAGGACTTGATACGGTCAATGTCAGGTAGTTCTGGGAGTGCTATAGCCATTTTGTTTGATGTAAACCTAGCGATCAGCAGCTACGGGAAGGCACTTTTTGCTCAGCCGCTAGCCCAACTGCTGAACGAGCCTTTCGAGTTGTACTTCCAGTTGTTGGTCAATCAGTCCTTCGCTGGTCCGCACGACGCAGCCTCCGGATTGGATTTCAGGATCGGGTACCACTTCTGCTGTGGCTACTTGAGGAACGGTTTTGGCAAGCTGCGATAGGAACCTTCCTGCCACTGCAAAGTCATCGGGATTCACCAAAACCCGCATGTCTCTAGCGTCGCGTGTCGCGGTAATTGCCTCCTCCAACCAGACGTTCAGTACTCCGTGACCTTCCGCCATCTGCCGGCGAACCAGTTTTTCAGCCATCTGAGTAGCGAGAGTCACGGTCGAGTGCCGCCACTGCGTGAGCCAGTCCGTCGTGTTAGATGACAGTCGGGCTACCGTTTGTTCGCACGTTTGAATTGCTGATTTGCAACGAGCGTCAGACAACTTGGTTGCTTCCGTTTCGACGTGTTGTTCGAATTCGGATTGTGCGGCTGCAATTCCCTCGGCTTTGGCGGTCTCGCGGATGGCGGCGGCCTGCTCCTCGGCTGCAGCCAGGATTGCCTCCGCTTTGCTATGCGCTTCGGCAAGAACGGCATCGGCGCGTTCACGGACATCTTGGAAGTTAAACGCTGCAGGTGCCTGGGGCTCCTGCTCAAGCGTATCGCGTTTGATAATAGAAGCCATTGGATGCACTTGTTGCGTAGGAGATCAAAGGTTTCGAGGCAGTGCACTTGGGCGTTAGGCGGCTTGCCGTTGAATTGTTTCGGGTAAGAACCGTTCAGCTAAATCCAGCAGTTCCAGCTGTGCGTTGTCGACGTCACGCAGGTTGATCGTTCCGAGCTTGCTAAGCCGTGTGCGCAGCGCATGGGCGTCTTCGGATCGCAACATCGAATAGAAGCGTTGCATGAACTTGGGCGTCGCGCCCGCTAGGGCTAGCAAGACGGTCTGTGAATCGGGTTCACTTAGGATGGCGGCGAGTTGTTCGGTTTGCAAATCCAACAGTGCATCAAAATCGAGGCGGATGAATGAACTGTCGACTCGTTGGGCTGCGGGAGGTTCGTCTACTTGTTCAGCATGGTCTGCGTCAGCCAAGTTGGCACCGACAAAATAGCTAGACGAATTCGCTTGCGATGAAGGTGGCTTGGTTGAGGCTGCGTCGCGCGGATTGCGCGGGAATGGGAGAATCGTTGCCGCGGAATCGCTCGAGTCATTTTCCAAAGACTGTGCCGCCGAGGAGGGTTCGAAGCTGTCTTGAACGTCATTGACGGCGGCTAGCGCAGGTTCATGTATCTTTTCAGAATTTGCTTCGCCGTCTGATGTCGACGTAGGCGCTGAATTCACCTGAGTCTTCGCATCTCCACTTGTGGCTTCATCGGCATCATCTTCGTCAAACGCCGCTTGCCATTGCTCGCGAAGGGCCGTGGGAGCGGCGGCCAGCAGCGCGTCCATTCGTCGGCGATTTTCGGCTTGGCTGCGGTAGATCTGTTGGTACTCTTCAAGTCGCTCTGACAGATATTCTTCGATGCTAGCCATCGCTGTGGCATCGACGTCGCCGAGCGTTGACATTCGCTGGAGTACGGCGCGATTGGTCGCACTGGGTAGTTCTTGGAGTATCTGAACCGCAAAAGCAGGTTCTAGCTGACTGACCACCACCGCTATGACAGCCGGTCTTTCGTCCCGCAAGAAATTCAATAGGCTAGCGACACTAATCTCGCCCCATTTGGGATGTTGAACCGAGTCGGTGTGCCTTGCGACGTTGCTTCTGGTGGTCGCTGCGTCAGGTTGGTCACCAATCGTGGTTGGCGGTGACTCGATCTGCGCTGTATTGGCCATTGGCGCCGATTCGGCGACCAGCGACCCGGCACCAGTCGCCGCCTTGCGAAACTCATTAACGATCCGAGTTTTTTCTTCGGCGGAAACCGCGCCCAGCTTGCCAGCCATCCCCCGAACTGCCTTTGCTGTTTCGGTTGGCAAGTGTAGCAACAGCTGCTGTGCTGTGGCGGCATCGACGCTCGCCAGCAAGATTGCAATCTGCCGAATGCGTTTGTTAGGTGTGGCGGTTGCAGACATTTTGCGTGCTAAGACTCAAGCGGCTTGGTTGGGGAGCCCACGGCTTTGGACCGGTTTCTTGAGTCTTTTGTAGCTGTTTTGGCAAATTCCTGTCGAGAGCGGATTTGCACCAGTGGGTTAGCGGCCGCTGCTCATGCGAAGCGACGCGCAAGAAAACATCCAGTCGTATTCAAACTCACCCTCCCCAAGGACTCCAAGGAAGGGTTCGCACCCGCCCAGTGTTTCGACGTGGGGTGCCGCCGACATCCCTCAGCATGGGCGCACAAAAAACGGTCTGGCTGCATCGCAGTCAGACCGTTTGAGCGTTCTACGTTCGCAAGCGAATTGCTTGCATCAGGTCGGTACCGATTAGTTAGGTTCCGAACTCGGGGCGGCGCCGTCCGAGTTGTTCTTGAAGACGCGCGACGATGCTTGAGTGCATTTGGCTGACGCGACTCTCGCTGAGATCAAGCGTAGCTCCGATCTCTTTCATCGTAAGTTCTTCGTAGTAGTATAGAATGATGATCAGGCGTTCGTTGCGGTTGAGGCCTTTGGTAACCAACCGCATCAGGTCACCCTTTTGGACTCGACGCGTCGGGTCTTCACCCTTCTTGTCTTCAAGGATGTCGATCTCGCGAACATCCTTGTAGCTATCAGTCTCGTACCACTTCTTGTTGAGGCTGACCAGGTTGACGGCATTGGCTTCGGTCTGCATTTTCTCAACTTCAGCGACGCTAAGCTCCATATGCTCAGCGATCTCTGTTTCAGTTGGTGCACGGCCGTACTTGGCTTCGAGCTTCTTCTTGGCTTCGCCCAGCTTGCTAGCCTTGCTTCGAACCAAGCGTGGTACCCAGTCCATTGAGCGAAGTTCGTCGAGCATCGCACCCCGAATCCGCGGCACGCAATACGTTTCGAACTTAACGCCACGACTGGTGTCGAAGGCGTCGATGGCATCCATCAGACCGAAGATCCCGGCACTGATCAAGTCATCCAACTCGACGCCATCTGGAAGACGTTGCCAGATCCGGTCGCCGTTGTAGCGGACCAGTGGCATGTACTGCTCGATGAGCCGGTTGCGTAGGTCGACGTTTTCACAGTCGACCTTATACTGTTTCCAAACTTCTTGGATTTCTTCATTTGGCGCGGTCTTCGTTGCCATCCAATCCTCCGTGAGCTGACTGGCAGAGCGGCGCGGTCTGGTTCAAGGACAAGTTGCCTGCCGACGTGCCCTGCCCTACTTAAATCTCTCGCGAGTGGTGAGCCATTCCATGGCGCCGAACGTGAGAGTTATTGAGCACTTTGGCCTAGCTGTCTTTCCCGAGCCACCGAGAGCTACAGCCTTAGGGCGCAAGTGGTCGCTAGAGGACTCTTGTAGCGGGTACGCTATCGCGATGCTATCCCAACTTCTCAGCTTTGTGAATCGCCTTGCTCTGCCGAGTGATTGATCGCCTTTTGCGTCAACTCATGCAGAGCAGCCATTTCACTTCGAAAGCGATTTTCAACCGATTCGCGAATAGTTTTCTCGGCGGCAAAACCGATGAAGTACCCTAGGGCGGCGAACGGCAGAATCATCCCAATACATTGACTGAGTATTGCGTCGGGGAGAGCACCGACTAGAAGTCCTCGCACAATAATGAAAGCAACTCCAACGCCTGCCAACACTCCTGAGAATGCTCGGGCCATGGAATTGTCTCCGATGCGAAGCGACGTCCTTGCCGATCAACTTTCCTTTTACACTTCAGCGACGCCTGGATCACACATTTCGATGGTCCAAACCTCGCGGTAAAAGTAGTATCGGAAAAAAGTACCACGGAGTTTAGTAATTTTTTCAGTCGCGTTATTTCTTAACCAGCTTAACACGAAACGCAGCAATAAGTTGTTTACCAGCAAGCCGAAGGCGACTGTGCCTAACCAGTAAACGGCGCAGTCGCCTTTGGCTCGCCGTTAAACAGTTTCGGGCCATCGCCCACTCTACGCCTGATGCTGGCTGTTGCTCAATAACAGACTTGAAAGTCTACGCGGCGTCGCGATCGTAATATCCTGGGGTACTTGTTGGCCGTGCGTAATGTAGCTGACCGGCAAGGGACAATCGGACAGCATGCCGTACCAAGCACCTAGCTGGACTGTCTCGTCGATCTTGCTCAATATCATATTGGAAGCGTTAACATTCGAGTAACGCTCAACCGCCTCTCGCGCAACCGCAGGAGAGGATGTTGAGCTAACGACCAATTGCACTGAGTCGGGCGCGGCGACCTCCAGGAACTCACCCAGAATCGATAGCTGCTCCTTGTCCCGCGGAGAACGGCCAGCGGTATCGATCAGTACTGTGTCGCACTCACGAAGCCGCTGCATCGCTCCGGCCATCTCATCGGGAGCATTCACTACCTCCAGCGGAGACGATAGTAATTCGGCGTACTGGAGCAGTTGATCAACAGCGCCGAGCCTAAATGTATCGATGGTGATTAGACCAATATCCAACCCCACGTCAAAACGCAGGCCAGCGGCAATTTTGGCGAGTGTCGTCGTCTTTCCGACGCCTGTGGCACCCACAAAGGCAATTACGCGAGCCCGGTCTTCGCCAACATCTAAGGGGCCCGAGGTATTCAGCCGTTCTGCAATCAGGCGTCCTGCCGTACCTCGTAAAACATAAGCGTCCTCGTGTTGATCGCCAGGCAGCCCGTCGATGACTTGTCGAACAAGTTTGGAAGCCTGCTGCGGTAGAAAGCCTTCGGCAAGCAAGTCGGAGGTGAGTTCAATGGCTGCTGGGCTGAGGTCTGTAGCGGAGCCCAAGGTAGATGGTGAATTAGTTTTGCCGTTTGGGTCGCTCGCCATCGTTTGCAAGCGAACTGAAGACTCAAGCGAAATAGCTTGGTGATTCGGCCTCTGGTGGGCCCTGTCAGTAGCATTGAATGGATGTGAATGGTCCTGTTCTGTTGCGGCCGTTTGCGAGTGGGGTTGCTCGACCTGCCAAGGGGATATCGGCGTTTCCCCGGTAGTGGGTGCCGTGACAGCGGCCGGACGAGAGGACTTGTAGCCGCGTTCAGGATCAAGCTTAGGTTGACTCGGCGCTGGGCCGTAACTTGCCAGCTCGGTTTGTTGAGCTTCAACTTCGACAACAGGCTTTCCAAATAGCCCCAAAGCTCCTGACTTCACCTCGCGCGTATTGACAATAGATGCATCGGGGCCAAGCTGCTCACGCACCTGCTGCAACGCTTCTTGTAGTGACGACGCGCGGAATGTCACGACTTCCATGTTTTGACTCCTATGTGTTTTCCACTTCGTCGGAGACCAAACCTACAGAGATTGCATTGGTTTGCGTCGAAATCTCTGAATGTGCCATGATTCGAAGTTCGGGCAGATCACGCCGGGTCAATTGGCGTACTGCCGGCCGAATCGCAGGGCTGACGAGAAGCACAGGAATGTGGCCTGCGTCTTTCAGTAATTTGAGTTGCTTGGCAATTTGATTGACGGTGAATTGTGCAACCTCAGGACTCATGTCCAGTTCGGCGCTGCCAGCTGCAATGCCTTTCGCAGCCTGCGCAATCCGAGCTTCCATTTCTGGTTTCATCGTGATGACATGCAACTGGCCGTGTTCGTCAGAAAACCGCTGGCTGATCGTTCTCGATAGGCGTTTGCGAACGTATTCAACGAGTAGTACCGGTTCTTTTGTCTTGGGTGCAAAGTCACCAAGCGCTTCCAAGATGACCTCCAATTGCCGGATAGGCACGTCTTCTTGTAGCAAGAGTTGCAGGACGGTTTGGACTTCTGAGAGCTTTAAAACACTCGGGATGAGCTCATCGACGACCGTTGGACTGAATTCCTTAAGCTGGTCAATGATCGACTTGGCGCCTTCGCGGGTAAGCAGTTCATCGGCATGTTTGCGAGCGATTTCCTGCAGGTGCGTCGCCATTACTTGGCTAGGTTCAGCGATTTGATATCCGTAATAATCGGCCATCTGCTTTTTGTCGCTCGAAATCCAAACAGCTGGACGGCCGGCTGCCGGTTCTTGAGTCTCAAATCCCTCAACCTTGCCGCGTAGGCCGGGGATTTCGATGGCCAACAGGCGATCGGGAAAGACCTCACCACGTGCGATCGCATTGCCAGCGATTTGGATTTCGTAAACCGTTGGCGGCAAATTGAGGCGGTCCATCAGTCGAACACTGGGCAGGAGAAAGCCCATTTCTGACGCGATGAGCGTACGAACGTTGGAGATCCGCGATAACAAGTCGCCGCCGCGTGTCTGATCCGCCAGTACGAGCAGGTCGCCGCCGATTTCCAAACGCATCGGATCAACGTTTAGGAACTTTTCTGGTGTTGGCTGCGCTTGACGTTGACTCTCGACTTCAGCGTCTTGTTTTGCCTTTTCTTCTGCCTGCTCCTGCGCTTTGGTTTGTCGCGAAATGACAAAGGCAAGACCGCAGCAGCCGCTACCCAGGGCGAGCAGAGGAACGGTTGGAAGCTGTGTGAAAATAAGTAGGCCCAAGAAGCCGGCGGCCACGAATAGGGCCTGTGGGCGAGAAAGCAATTGGCTGAGAAACTCGGTCGGCAGATTGGTGCGCTGAGTGCTTCGTGTGACCAGTATGGCCGCAGCCAGTGAGATCAAAAACGCCGGAACCTGGCTAACCAGTCCATCGCCGATCGTCAGCCGTGTAAACATTTCAAAGGCTTCGCCAGGCGTCTGGCCAACGTAGGTCATTCCCACGTACAAACCGCCCGCGATGTTAATCAGAGTGATTAGGATGCCAGCAATGGCATCGCCGCGAACGAATTTACTGGCACCATCCATGGCTCCGTAGAAGTCCGCCTGCGTCGTTAGTTCCGTGCGGCGTTTCTTAGCTTCAGCTTCATCAATGGCTCCGGAACTCAAGTCGGCGTCGATTGACATTTGTCGGCCGGGCATGCCATCGAGGGCGAATCTGGCAGCAACCTCACTGACCCGAGTCGCACCTTTGGTAATGACTAAGAACTGAATCAAAACGATGATTACAAAAATGATGATCCCAATCTCAATCTTGTCACCAGCGACAAACTGGCCGAACGCCTCGATTACGCCACCGGCCGGGCTGCTGCTTTTTTCGGCACCAGTCAAAATCAGACGTGTCGTTGCGATGTTCAGCACAAGCCGGCCGAGCGTCGTGGCTACCAGCAACGAAGGGAATACATTGAATTCAAGCGGAGTGCGAATGTAGATAGTTGTTAGCAAGACGATCACGGAGATCGTGATATTGGCACTTAGCAGCAAGTCCATGATCGTGGTTGGCAACGGAACCAGAATGACACCAATGCAAGCAATGATCGCGACCGGCAAAATCAGATCGCGGTACTTTTGCAGTGCGGTGATGAAATTCATGCGTTTGTCTCGTCGTCAAACTGTGTCCCGTGGCAAGCCAGATGCTCCAGTGGCAGGTGCTGTCGGCAAAAGCGTGCCAGAACTTTACCCGAGTCCGTTCCGAAACTAGACAAATCAAGTCCTTGAAGTCCAGATCACAAACGCAGCCTTGGCCGAGCCGGGGGAGTTATGAGGTACAGATTCTGGAGTGAACTATTGGTAAGGACATTCATCTAAAGCTTGCCTGCACAGCAATCGGCGCCTGACAACTCTGATGCTCCGATCTATGATGCTGGACTATTGACCCGCGTGTCGCGTCGCCGATGAAACTGAAAATGGCAGATAATCAAACCGTTAGAGATGCTAGCAAGAGCGCTAGTAGCGAGATCAACAATTATCCAAGCTGGGCACCACGCTTTTGGCATGGAATGCGGGTCGGCGTTTGGTGGCGTTTGTTGATTCGGAATCGGTTTCGTATCTCGCTGAGCCGTCTCCATATCGCGCTGGGGGTGAGCTTCTTTGGTTGGATCAATGAATTCGCAACACTGCATCAATGGTTGGTGTACCGCGGGCGAATTCGCGACGCGAAAATTTCGACGCCGCCGGTCTTCATCGTCGGCCACTGGCGAAGTGGGACTACGCTGCTCCACGAATTGCTAGCAACCGATCAACAGTTCGCATCACCAACAACTTTTCAGTGCCTCGCACCTAGTCATCATTTGGCCAGCGAGTGGTTTTTCGTGCGATTCGGGGGATTCTTGCTTCCCGAAAAAAGGCCGATGGACAACATGTCGGCGGGCTGGCTCAAGCCGCAGGAAGACGAATTCGCATTGATGAACCTCGGTGCCAAGACACCGTACACCCGAATTGCATTCCCACAGTCAGAAGAACGGCAGTTTGAGTACTTCAATTTCCGTTCGCTTAGTGCGTCTGCAAAACAACAGTGGTTGGATACATTTCAGTGGTTCTTGCGGACGCTGGTCGTACGCTATCCTGGCAAGCGACTGGTGCTTAAGAGTCCGCCGCATACAGGACGTATCGCTTTCTTGGCCGAAGCGTTTCCTGGGGCCAAGTTCATCCACCTCACCCGCGACCCCAGAAAGCTCTTCCCGTCTACCAGGCGTCTTTGGAAGTCGCTTGATGCCGTTCAAGCCTTGCAAACTGAAGGCCCTGAGGAAGATCAGCAGCAATACGTCATCCGGTGCATGCAGGAGATGTATGAGCACTTTGAAGAAGATGTACAAAGCCTGCCCGAGGGAACTTACACCTCACTGAGTTACGAAGAGCTAGTCGATCAGCCCGAAGTGGTCATTGAGCGACTTTACAGCCAGCTTGACTTGGGCGATTTCCACGCGATGCAGCCTGCACTCAAAGAACGATTGGCGGATCATGAGAACTATCAGGTCAACCAGCACAAGGTTGATCAAGACTTGGAGCAGATCATCCAAACGCACTGGAGTAAGTACGTCGAGATGTTTGGGTATGAATCGTAGGACGGGGGCTCCCCACGGTTGAAGAGTCTTGTCCTCCCGAGAGGGCCCAAAGGGAGGGAGAGACTGTCGTTACCCTCCCCCCGGGAGGGTCGGACGTGAGGAACGAACGTTCGGGG
>DNPC01000433.1 GCA_003501565.1 Planctomycetaceae bacterium
GGTGCGGCCCCCCACATTGCCGCATTCATTGCAGGAGCAAGCAGGACCGGGCATTCGCAGGCCAGGAATAACGTTGCCAACAGGTCATCGGCAAACCCGTGTGCAAAACTGGCCAGGATGCGGGCCGTCGCCGGGGCAACGATCAAAAGATCGGTGCCATCGGCCAGCTCGATATGTGGCCCAAGCGGAAAACGGGAATCGTGAACATCCGTAACAGCCGGTCGACCGCACAGCGCAGTGAAAGTGGCTGCACCGACGAATTGCGTTGCAGATGAAGTTAGTACGGTATCGACGCTGTGGCCCGCTTGGACGAGCCGGCTGACCAGCATAGCCGTTTTGTACGCAGCTATGCCGCCTCCGATACCGACAACCACTCGGCTCATAATTCGAGGCTATCCATATCCAGCAGATCGCCTTCGTCGTGTTCGACGACTGCTAGCTCGCCAGCTTCACTAAGGAAGATTTTGTCCTGCAGAATCTCCTGCAGCACGACTTCCATTTTGTTTTGCGATGGATTGTCGACTAGCGGGCGACTCCCACGATTCAGTTGCACCAAACGCTTTTGAATTAGCGTTGACAGTTTGAAGCGTCCGCCAACTTTGTTGACGATTTCTTCTTCTTTTAGATCTTCAAGCATGTTCGGCTCCTATGGCATGTTGTTCCAGAATACCGCAAATCTGATCGACAGCTTCGTCGACGTTGCGGTTGATGATTTCATATTTGTATCGACTGAGTGCCAGCAGCTCCTGACGTGCGACTTCCAATCGTCGTTCTACAGCATCGGGCGAATCGGTGCTCCGGCCTTCCAGGCGACTGCGCAATTCTTGTTCGGAGCCGGGATGAATGAAGAAAGTGAGCAGATCGTCGCGCTGCTCCATTACGCTCATCGCGCCTTCGACATCGATCTCTAGGATAACCCATTGGCCTCGATCGAGCCCATCTTGGACGGTAGTGCGCAACGTTCCATACCAGTCACCCCGTCCAAATACTTCTTTGCACTCCAGGAACGCACCTTCCGCTTTTCGGCGTTCAAATTCTTCTTTGGTTACGAAGTGATAGTCCTGTCCATCAACTTCCCCACGTCGTGGTGGACGTGTTGTGCAGGAAACGCTTAACTGCAACGGTAATTGGCAACGGCGAAGCAGTTCGCGCAGCACCGTACTTTTCCCCGATCCCGAGGGGCCAGAAAACACGATGACTTTGCCAGGCTGCGGCACAGGATCACTCCACATTTTGAACCAGCTCTCGCATTTGTTCGATGGTTGTCTTCAGGTCGACGACACGCTGCGCGATCTCGGCGTCGTTTGCTTTGGAGCCAATCGTATTGCTCTCGCGAACCATTTCTTGAATCAGAAAATCGAGTTTGCGTCCTTGGCCAGTTTCGCTGGTTAACATGTCCGAGAACTGTTCAATATGACTGCGCAACCGGACAACTTCTTCGCGAATGTCACATCGGTCAGCCATAATAACGACCTCGCGAGAAAGATCGCTCGCGTTAACTTCCGTGGTGTTGTCCTGTAGTGCAGCTTCAATCCTGTCGTGCAGTCGTTGTCGGTATTCCTCAACGACGCATGGGCTCCGGCGTTGAATCTCGTCAAGGAGACCAAGAAGCCGATCGAGTTGTTTTGAGAGTTCCGTTGCCATGGACTGTCCCTCGCGGCAACGCATCGCGTTGAGCGACCTGGCTGCCTCTTGGACGGCGGCTGTGGCGGCGGCTGACAATTCTGCCGAAACCTCGCTTGTCCTACCCTTCGATTCTACGATTGCGCCTGGCAGTGTGAGGAGCTGTCCGATGGTAACTGTTTGCGGAACGCCGAGCTTTTCCGCGAGTGCCTGGGCCTGTTGGTGATAGGATTCGATAACGTCGTCGTGAAGTTGGAAGAGATCTGAGCGATCCTCGCCAACCAGGGAGACATTCAGCTGAACTGCCCCACGCCGCACCGCAGCCTTCACCTCCGCCTCGAGTTGCGTCTCAATGCCTGAGAAGCTGTCTGCGATGCGAGACTGAATCTTGAGGTGGCGATTATTGACCGCACGCAATTCCGCGCACACTTCCTGCGCACCACATTGAGCTTGCCCTTGGCCTTGTCCGGTCATACTTACCAGCAAGATCAGCGGTCCTCTTCAGCAAAGCGAGTGAGCAGTTAATTTAGCGGGCTAGTCTAATCGAGTGGCCTAAACGGCGTTTCGCTGTTACCAGCCGTCGCTGGCGCTAACCATCGGAGATTATTGCTCCGCGATAAAGTGAGCGGAGGCGTGTAGGCTACTGGTCGCCATTCGGCTGGGGCGTTTCTGGGGCACCCGGCTGTTCTGCAGGGCCAGTGTCTGACTCGTCGGAGTCAGTATCGTCGTCGGCGCTTTCGTTGCTGCCTGCAGCGGGATCATTCTCCGGGCTACCAGTTGGAGAATCACCGAGATCGCCGCCGAAATCGCCAGATTCGATTTCGGGGGCAGCACTGCCCGCATCATCATTCTCGGGCGCACCCAATGTCGGGGCGTCGCCGCTACCGTCTACGATGATGTCGGTACCAATTCCTGTCAGCGAAGAATCCTGCAGGAAATAGACCGCAGCTCCGCAAACGACGATCCACAATGCTGCGACGCCGATGGTTATCCGGGTGAAAAGGTCTCCGGCTTTGGTGCCGAAGGCGCTTTGGCCGCCCGGTCCGCCGAGAGCACCTGCGATTCCACCACCTCGCCCACGTTGTACCAGGACAAGCAGTATCAGGAAGAACGACAGAATAAATATGGTGATGCCGAAAAAGTAGTGGCCTAGAGCGGCGAACAACATTGAGATTTTCCTTCAGGCTGCCTGGCTAAACGGCCAGGCCTTGTGTGCTGGGTAGCGTTAGTGGGCGAGTTTTCGAAGCTCAGTCTTGATCCCGGCGCCTAGCCGGCGGCTTTCACGATTGCGGCAAAACTGTCGGCCTTGAGCGAAGCACCACCGACCAGGGCTCCGTCGATGTTGGGTTTACCGAGTAGCTCGGCCGCATTGTCCGGCTTTACGCTTCCGCCGTATTGGATTCGGATCGATTCAGCGACCTCACCGAACAGTTCTGTAAGCAGGCTGCGAATATGGGCGTGCACCTCTTCCGCTTGATCGGGGGTAGCCGTCTTGCCCGTGCCGATCGCCCAAACTGGCTCGTATGCGATAACAATTTTGCCGGCTTGCTCGGCTGTCAAACCCGCGAGCGATCCGCGAACTTGTTCCGTCACGACTTGTGCTGTGGTGCCCGCCTCGCGCTCCTCAAGTGTTTCACCGACACAGACGATCGGAACCAGGCCATCGGAAAGCGACTTCATGAGCTTTGCGTTGACTGACGCGTCCGTTTCGCCAAACAGCTGCCGGCGTTCGCTGTGACCGAGAATCACATACTGACATCCCAGGTCCTTGAGCATCTCACCGGAGACTTCGCCAGTAAACGCGCCCGATGCTTGGTCGGACATGTTCTGGGCTCCCAGTCCGATATTGCTAACGGCAAGCGTAGCAGCCACGTCATGCAAGTAGACCGATGGAGGGCAGACCGCGACATCAACCGAAGCGGTTCCGATTGCGTCCACAAGACCGTGGATCAATTCGACACTGCTGTCGCGCAGCAGATTCATTTTCCAGTTACCGGCAATAAATGGAGTTCTCAACACGTTTCTCCGAATACGGCCAAGCTTGCGAAGGCCGGTGGTTGTCGTCGCTAAAGCCTTACCAGATAACTGGTTAGGGCAATCGAGCCGGTGCGTTCGGCGGCTCAGGTACACTTAATGGGGTGATCGTCAGGATCGGCTGCGGTTGGTTCGCGGCCAATAACCGTTTGACCAAGGGTTTTACGGGCCCAAAGTGTACCGGCACATTTGGAAATCGTCGAGGCGTTTCTTAGTTTCCAGAAACGAACGCTCCGTGGGGTTTGACCATTCTCACAAGGTGGAAGCGCGAGATTGTCCGATTGGGCGTCTTGCCGATGGCCGTCGCCGCAATATCTTTCCAGCTCGCGTGTGCTAACGGCGCTTGATTGCGAGCTCAACACTAGGCTCGGGAACCGACAGGGTTGTCCGGTTTTGCGGATTCTCCAGCCTCAAAGTAGCCTTCCAAATCGGCCTAGAGGTCCTATTTTGCCAAAATTGATTGACAGTTCAAAAGCTCGGCAACTATATTAAATCCCAAACAGAAGTCCCCGTTGAGAGACGTCCAAAAGGATGTTTTGGATGTGTTACATGGGTTTGCGGCCCGAACGCGCGACTTCGAAGTGCTTATCATGATGGTTCCAGCTAACTCTCTTTTCTCCGCATGCACACTCGCCTGGTGAGCATTGGATGCGCTTGATCGAGGTATCGTCGAAATGACATTACTTGGCAAAACGTTTGTCTACATCACGTTGGTGATGAGTGTAGTCTTCTGCACGATCGCCTTGATGGTGAATTCGTCGCATATCAACTACAAGGAACAGTTTGAGAAAGCCGATGCTGCGGCGAAAGCCGCGGATGCCAAGAATCGTCAGATCTCAGCACAGCTGCAAGAGGTTTTGGCCGAGCTGTCGATCGAGCGACTCGCTCGCAAGAGCTCGTTGGCGGCCCTCCAATCCGAGTTGGCCGCGGCGCGAGCTGAATTGCAGGCCAAGGAAACGGATCTTATTGCCAAGGGAGCTCAGCTGACCGCACTTGTGCAGAAAGAAACCGCACGAACGCAGGAGCTGGCTGACAAGACAAAAGAGAACGATTTGCTGCGAAAGCAGATCATGGAAGCTGAAGATAACATCAGCAACATCCTGGCTCGCTACGTCGACACCAAAGACAAGATCAACCGTCTGCAAGGCAACTTTGACACGCTGGAAGCTCGATTCGCGCAGGCCACCGACGACTATACCGCAGCCCTCAGTCAATTGGAGATCCTGGGAGTCGACGAACGCACTCCGTTGGCCGCACCACCAGCAGGCGTGAATGGGCAAGTCCTGGCCGTTTCCACCAATGGGATGGTCGAAGTCTCACTTGGACGCGATGACGGAATGCGGGAAGGCTTCACGCTGGATGTCACTCGTGGTAACCAGTACTTGGGCCGAGTCCGAGTCACGACCGTTCGTGATGACAAGTCAGTTGCAGAAGTTCTTACCGGCTTTCGTAGAGGTGCAATCCTGGAAGGTGATCGCGTCGATTCCAAGCTGTACTAGGCGGCGTCCAATTTGTAGTGGGCAAGGCGACGAGTCCTTCGCGAACAAAGCACTGAATCAGGTAAAAAGTCATGAGCACAAAGCCCTACAGCGTCTACACCGTCATGTTGATCACTGCCAACATTCTGATGCTGGTCGCATGCATCATGATGTTCATCGAATGGTCACGGTATTCTTAAGCCTTTCCGGCGCGCTGAAGGAAGGCGTTTGCAGCTAATCTCCAGTCCTAGACGCGTTCGCAAAGACGTGGACTGGGTAAATCCACTCTTCTAGTGGTTTCTGGCGTTGCCCTCGTCGCCGATTGAAATCTGACTCGCTGACGTAGTTTCCGCAGTCGGCCGCACGCAATTCGATGCCACTCTAACTGATGTTTACACCTGCACTTACGGTGGTCTCAGCTAGAGATTCTCGCCCAAAATGCTCGCTTGCCTGAAATAACGCATCTGGCAATCGGTCTTTCTTTGTTGAAGCGGACTGGCAGTTTTTCGTTGCCCGTCGGCGTCTTTCTTGAGATCTTTTTTTGGAGATGATTTGATGAAGAAGTTGTTTACCCTCTGCTCGGTTGCCCTGTTGAGTTTCTCGCTGGTGGGTTGCGAAGCCACTGATAGCACCGTTGATAGTGCAGTCGATACCGCCAATGAAACGATCGACACTGCAGCGGAAGGTGCCAAAGATGCAGCGGACTCTGCTGTTCCTGATGCGGCCAAAGATGCCGTGGACGGCGCTGTCGACCAAGGCGCCGAAATGGCAAAGGATGGCGTCTCGGCTGCGGGCGATGCCGTTAAGAGCGACAAGTAAGTCGAAGCAGGCCGGGGAGGGTTAGCATTCAACGGACACTCCGATTTCACTCGAATAGCTAGATTTAACCCGAACAAACAGATGCGGCATCACTCCGCTTCCCTGCAAACGTCGTGGCAAAAGACAGCGATGCAAGACACAACCCTAACAGATGAATGCGACGTAAATCGGTGGGCTCATCCCCTCCCCGAACACTCGTTCCTCGCGTTCGACCCTC
>DNPC01000876.1 GCA_003501565.1 Planctomycetaceae bacterium
TGCCATCGAGGGAAACCTCAACATCGCCTTCGATCACCGATGCATCGTATTCACCTGAAAAACTAGCTTTAACATCAGCGCCGCCGCGTTCGAATTCAATGTCGAACCAGACATTGCCATCGTCGATTCCGCCGTCTTGCACCTTGGCATCCAACTCCATCTTGGGTGCCTTTAGCGTTCCGGTTACCTTGTCATTTTCCGCTACAAGATGCAGCTCAAAATCTACCTCGACTCCTTCAACGTCCGACGACCATACCCAGCGACCGTCGACGGGAGGCTTCTGAGCAATACTGACGTTAAGGAAGGTAACGACAACCAAAAGTGAGGAAAGCCGAGATATCATCGTTCGATAAACCCCAGAAAGGATGTTTGAGAAGAGTGCTTGGAAATTCGTCGCATCAGTATACCGCAATGCGCGAACGCTTTTGTGAGCGATCATTAATAATTGAAGCAAGGGCCTCGATTCGTCATCGCGACTAGGTTCCGCTTTAAGATGCCGGCGGATCGGCAGCCGGTCGATTTTGTGGAACACCACATGTGGCGGAAAGGCCGACGACGTCTGGGGAATCAGACCCTTCGGGCGAGCAACAGCCGGACTGAGCGTACAATTCATCTTTCACATCCGCCTGGAGAACAACGAATACCTCCCAGCGGTGGCCATCCGGGTCCACGACCCACACCTTATCTTGCACGGCGTAGCAGCAGGTCGTCGCCTCTTCGGTGATGGTTTCGTAGCCGGACGCTTTGAACCTCTCGATCGCTTGATGGACCTCTGCCACGGACTTCACTTGAATCCCAAAGTGCGCCGAGACTCCGCGGGAAGCTGCTTGTTCGCCGGAAGATTCGTTGAGTGCTAGGTTGATCGACGGATCTTTGGGCTCAAATTTCGCGTAGCGTGGACGCCGCTTGCTAGGCGAACAGACCAGCAACATTGAGTAGAACTCCACAGAGCGTTCGATATCTTTGACATCGAGTGCGATGTGGATGCGTTGCTTGCCGGGGAAATCAACAGTTGGAGATTCACTCATCGCTCAAACTTTGGTGAGACTATATGTTTAGGTACTAGATCAGTTGCCCTGCGAAAATCGCTCCTGGAGCGACTCGACAGTCAGGTGTTCACTTCGAAGGGCAAGCATCGCTTTAACCGCAGCTGTAGCGGCGGCCATGGTCGTGATGCAGGGCACACCGTTCTGAACCGCCGCAGCCCGGATTCGCCCTTCGTCGGTCCGGGCCCCTTTTCCGTTAGGTGTATTGATAATCAGCGAAACATCTTCGTTCTTTAGATAGTCAATAAGGTTTGGTGAACCTTCGGCCAGCTTCTTAACGCGTGTTACAGGAATCCCCGCCTCCTCAATAACCAACGCGGTACCCGGCGTCGCTAGCAAGGGAAATCCAAGTTCGTGCAAGCTGCGAGACATCTCTGGAATGCCGTGCTTGTGCCGTGAATTCACGGAAATGAAAATGTTGCCTTCGGTCGGCAGTACGACACCCGCGGCTAGTTGAGCTTTTGCGAATGCGATTGGGAATTCTTCCGCCGTTCCCATCACTTCGCCAGTACTTTTCATCTCGGGGCCGAGCACAATGTCGACTCCCGTAAACTTGCGGAACGGGAACACGCTTTCCTTGATGCTGACCCGCTTCGGAACTGGTTCCGATGTGACGCCCAGCTCGGCAAGCTTCTTGCCGGTCATGACTTTCGCGGCCAACTTGGCAACGGGCACTCCTGTAGCTTTGGCGACGAATGGAACCGTTCGACTGGCCCGGGGATTGACCTCAATGACGTAGACGTTCGACTGACCGTCTTCTGTCTTGACAGCGAACTGGACGTTCATCAATCCGACCACGCGCAGCTTGAGAGCCATCGCCCGGGTGGCCCGGCGAATTTCCTGAACGACGTCTTCGCCCAGGCTGTAAGGCGGGATCACACACGCTGAGTCGCCAGAATGCACCCCAGCTTCTTCGATGTGTTCCATAACCCCCATGACCATGACATCCTCGCCGTCACACAAAGCATCCACATCGACTTCAATGGCATCCTCCAGAAAACGGTCGATCAGCACTGGCTGCCCTTCGGCCACCACGAATGCTTCAGCGACAAACCGTTCAAATTGTGCGTTGTCGTAGCAGATTTCCATGGCCCGGCCACCTAAAACGAAGCTGGGCCGGACAAGAGCTGGAAAGCCGACCTTCTTTGCCTCCAAACGAGCCTGCGTCATCGTGCGGGCAATGGCGTTAGCGGGTTGTTTGAGTTCCAACGTGTGCAACAGTTGTTGGAATTGCTCCCGGTCTTCGGCCTCGTCGATCGTATCAACACTCGTGCCGATGATGGGTACACCCGCGGTGTCCAGGCCGCGAGCCAAATTGAGCGGCGTCTGCCCTCCGAACTGGACGATAACGCCGTCGGGACTGACTCGGTCACAGATATTTAAAACGTCTTCGGTGGTCAGCGGCTCGAAGAACAATAAGTCGCTGGTGTCGTAGTCGGTACTAACGGTTTCAGGGTTGCTGTTCACCATCACCGATTCAATACCAAGTTCGCGAAGTGCGTAGCTGGCATGACAGCAACAGTAGTCGAACTCGATGCCTTGACCGATTCGGTTCGGTCCACCGCCCAGGATCATCACGCGCTGTCCGCCATCAGGCTTGGCTGGTGTTTCGTCCTCTTGTTCGTAAGTGCTGTAGTAATAGGGCGTGTAAGCTTCAAATTCCGCTGCGCAGGTGTCGACTGCCTTATAAGTTGCGACGACGTTCCTACTCTTCCGCCAACCACGTATTTCCATTTCATCGCTGGACAGCAAGTGCGCAAGCTGCCGGTCGGCGAATCCGTACTGTTTGGCCAACAGCAGATCTTGATCGCTAACTTTCTCGACACTGCCCAGCTCGCGTAGGTGGTTCTCCATCTCGACGAGCTCGAACAAGTGATCAAGAAACCACGGATCGATGTGGGTGATGCGATGGATTTCTTCCAGGGACATACCAAACTTGATGGCGTATCGCAGATACCAGACACGCTCGGAGTTCGGGCGTGAGAGCTTACTGCGAATCTCGTCTTCATCGGGCTGTAGTTCTGTGCCCCACAGGTCTTTGTGATCGCAGCCGAAGCCAAACGCCCCGACCTCGAGACCTCGCAGCGCTTTTTGAAACGATTCCTTGAACGTTCGGCCAATCGCCATTGTTTCGCCGACGCTCTTCATTTGCGTCGTCAGCGTCGAATCAGCCTCGGGGAATTTTTCAAATGCAAATCGAGGAATCTTGGTCACGACGTAATCGATCGTGGGTTCGAAGCAGGCCTTCGTTTTCTTGGTGATATCGTTCGGCAATTCCCATAGCCGGTAGCCTACCGCCAGCTTGGCCGCGATTTTGGCAATCGGAAATCCAGTCGCTTTACTAGCCAGTGCACTCGAGCGACTGACTCGAGGATTCATTTCGATGACGATCATCCGACCGGTGCTTGGCTCGATGGCGAACTGAATGTTCGAACCACCCGTTTCAACACCGATTTCGCGAATCACGGCCAGCGACGCGTCGCGCATTCGCTGGTATTCTTTGTCGGACAAAGTCTGCGCGGGTGCGACTGTGATGGAGTCGCCGGTGTGGACGCCCATCGGATCAAAATTCTCAATCGAGCAGATGATGACGACATTGTCATCGACGTCCCGCATCACTTCCATCTCGTACTCTTTCCAGCCGATGATGGATTCTTCGATTAAAACCTCGGTGACAGGCGACTGGACCAAACCATTACGGACGAGCGACTCAAAATCATCGCGGTTGTAGGCGATCGCGGAGCCGCTGCCGCCCATCGTGAAGCTAGGCCGTACCACGCAAGGCAGGCCAATGTTTTCCAAAGCGGCCTGGGCTTCGGCGATCGTGTGGACGACTTCGCCGCGGCAAACATCCAGACCAATCTTCTCCATCGCCTCTTTGAACTGGTCCCGTTCCTCGGCTTTGGCAATGACTTCCGGGATGGCGCCGATCATCTCGACGCCGTATTTTTCGAGCACTTTATGTTCGGCCAAATCCATCGCTACGTTTAGCCCCGTCTGGCCACCGAGCGTTGGTAGAAGCGCGTCGGGCTTTTCCTTGGCGATGATTTTTTCGACCACTTCCCAGGTCAACGGCTCGACATAAGTGCGTTCCGCCGTACCCGGATCGGTCATAATCGTAGCCGGGTTACTATTGACGAGAACGACTTCGAATCCTTCCTCGCGCAGCGCCTTGCAGGCCTGAGTGCCCGAATAATCGAATTCGCAAGCTTGGCCAATGACGATTGGTCCTGAGCCGATGATTAGGATTTTCTTGATGTCGTCGCGCCTGGGCACTGCAGTTCCTTCGGGTGTGATCTTGCAAGCTGATTTTTCGGCCTGACTTTTTCCTGGCTACCGTGCCAAGATCGGCGGAGTTGGGCGAAAAATAAAATCTCCCAAGGGTATCATGGGCGCCTAATTTGCCAAGGGGATGAGCCGCTCAACATAGGCCATCACCGACGGGTTTGAGTTAGAACTCCGTACAATCGTGAGCGTGGCCGTAAGCCGATAAAGAAGTGACAACCATGACACTATCCCCATCCCTCACGCATTGCCGATTGGGCAAATCGCGGCATACCGTGAACCTACGCAGGACCTGGCTGCGCCTTGGCGCCGGGGCCCTAGCATTGCTCACGTATGCTCCCATGGCTTTGGCACAGGAGCCGGGTAAGGACTCCGCTGCGAAAAGTGAAGTTCTCGCTGGCGAAGAAGCTAAGCTCGAGGCTGCTACCACGAAACTTGCGTCGATTCGTGAGCAATACGGCCTGCCCGCATTGTGGGCAGCCCGTTACGACTTGGGGGAAGACAAATCTCAATACCGAAGGGCGGTCCGATTCGTCGAAGGAACACAGGTGATCGGCACGCAGCAAGCTGCCTCTTGGAACGACAAAATTCACCTGGGTTCCTGCACTAAAGCGATGACGGCCGCTCTAGTTGCAATCGAGCTAAGTCAAAATGAGTCGCTTTCGTGGCAATCGACACTGGCCGAGGCTTTCCCAGATAATCCCGAGGTCGGCCAATCTCCTTGGGCCGGCGTAACACTTGCCAGCATCGTCCGGCACCGTGGCGGACTGCCCGCCAACGCGTTGTGGCACACCATCCAACAGACGACCAAAGACGATATTCTAGTTGAGCGACGTGAAGTCCTAAGTTGGCTGCTTAAGCAAACTCCGCCCAAGCAAGTCGACTTTGAGTACTCAAACACAGGCTTCGCAATCCTGGGCCACATACTCGAGTGCTTGCACGAACAGCCCTGGGAGGAACAGATTTCCGAGCGGCTGTTCCTTCCACTTGGGATTAAATCGGCTGGGTTTGGCCCGCCCTCACGCCCGGACGGAAGGCGCCAACAACAGGAGGACGAAAATGCGGCCGCGCCGAAACAAAGCCAACCTCATGGCCACTACGTTGCACCGGATGTATCAAACACACTCAAGAAGATCGGCAGTCTGTTTGGCGGCAAGCCGACATTTGACTTAAGCCCAATTGAAGTCGACAACGCCCGCCCACTTGGACCGGCGGGACGCGTTCACATGAACGTTGACGATTGGGCAAGATTTCTGAGCATGTTCGCGGCAGGTGAGGAAAGCCGTACAGCAAAGAAGCTCGGCATCGACAAAGACAACTGGGTTGCATTGACCGCTACTGGTGAAGAAGGCAATTACGGTGCAGGATGGATTGTCGTCGACCGCGGCTGGGCGGGCGGCAAAGTGCTCTCGCACTCCGGCTCCAACACGACGTGGCATTGTGTTACGTGGGTTGCACCGAACCGCAAGTTCTTTGTGCTTGCCGCTACCAATTGCCTCCACGACCAAACTGGCCAAGCCCTCGACGACGCCGTCAGTGAGCTAATACGGAGGTTTCCCGAGGTCCAGGACGATGCTGGTTCAGCGGCAGCAGAGTAACTTGCGTGCACTTGCGGAAACTCTACCGGGATTCTTGCCAATCCTGCTACGCAGTTGCACTAGAGGCCAGGCTTCATCGAGCTTCGCAGGGCGGCAGGAAGATCTGGTTGTTGCCATCCACTCATACCGCCATCGACGAAGAGGATTTGGCCGTGGATGTGTTCAGCGGCGTCACTAAGCAAGAACACAGCGGGTGGCCCGCAGACATCGGCCCCAGGCACGGAACCATTGGGTGTGTGAATCTCCATCCAGCGCCGAAATTCAGGATCGCCGTCCAAGACTGGTGACGTCAAAGGCGTTGTGACCAGTCCCGGTGCGATGGCGTTGACGCGAATCTTGTGTGGCGCCAAAGCAACGCACAAGCTCCGAACCATCGAATGCACGGCGCCTTTGCTGGAGTCATAGGCGGTGTGATTTGGTTCGGCTAGCTGTCCGTTGATCGACCCCGTAAATAAAACTCTGCCAGAGATTTGTTTGGCGACCCACTGACGAGCAAAAGCCTGCGTCAAAAAGTAGCCCGCCATTACATTGATGTTCATCGTCCGGTGGTAGGCCGCCGCTTTCATTTCAAAAAAGGGCAGGTCGCAACATGTTCCGGCATTGTTGACGAGCAGATCCGGCAGATCGCCGTCACAACGCTCTTGCACTTGGGCAACGAACCTGTCAATCCATTGCTCGGCGGGGCTGCTAAAGTCTTCGACCACCAAACTAGCTTGGGCGCCGGAACGCTGGCAGGCTTGGAGGGTAGATTGGGCGGCCTCATCCGCCTTGAGGCCATGTATTATGACGTTGCTGCCCGCACGACTCAGGGCGGTTGCGATCGCCGCTCCCACGCCCTGGGTACCACCAGTAACGAAAGCTGTGTGACCGTCGAGCATGGAATTGCATTACCTATTTTTTGCGGACTAGGAGGACCCAATCCGTCTGCTGCCGGTCAGTTTCTGGCGGCATGCCAAGGGAAACTTTGCCCCCACCAGCGACCTCTTCGATGGATCCTGCCTGCAAGGAACCGCCAACCTGAGGGTCAAACCACTGGACCGAATAACCGCCCGCGGCTATTTCGAGTTCGACGGCGCCTTTCTTGGGAAGATAGATTACATAAACCTCCCCGGGTTTGGCAAAACAATACTTGGAATTGTTGCGCTGCGGATTGCCAACCAGCTCGTCGTGGCAACGCATTTCCGGGAAAGGAATCTCGTTGTCCGAGAAGAACTCAAGAGCGATCCGGCAGTAATCCCAACTGCGATCCCGACTTCGCCAATCCTCACAGACCAAATCGTTTTCAACATATTGGTAGCCGAAATAATACTCCACTCCCGCTCCACCGCCCAACAGCGTGCCCCAAAGCGTTTGGTGACGGACCTTGTGTTCGGTATACGTCATTTTGCCCGTCTTGTCGTGTCCATCGTAGCCTTCGTAGCCAAGGTCCGGGCATTGGCCGTGGGCGGCTGTGCCGGATTCATCGAAGGCGACGATCCAGGGCTTACCGGCGGCCCGTGATGCATCGGCCCATTTTGCGGCCTGCACGTGCGTGTCTTGAATGCCGCTATTCTGCAGCGAGAGCCCCGTCAAAACCGATGCATCGGCCAGCAACGGACGGTACTGTTTATCTTGCTGCCCCGGGAATGTGTGGAGCACTCGGTTGTGGTCGTAGGCGTCCCAAGCATCGATGTAATCAAGCATCGCTTTGATTTGATCGGTCGTCTGAGTGTTCTCTTCACCTAAGTTCCAGTTCAACGCTAGGTTATGTCCAAAACGTGCTACAAGCTCCCGCACGTACAACTTTCGTTGGGGGCCAAGCTGCCCACCGTCGAGCGATTCCGGCACTCCCGTTTCTTCGCCACTGGTACCACGTCGATGATCGTCGTTTTCAGTTTCCTGCATCTTGAAGTGCAAGTACATTCCACGCTGCGTGCCGTGTTCAAACACGATTGCCCATTGATCCAGCTTGCTGCAATCATAGTGCAGTTTGTCCTCCCGTTGGATGAACGGCCAAACGTTATCGCCATCACCGCCAGCGTTGTAGGTCAAGAAACTGAACGCATTGCATCCCTTGCCCGACAAGTAGTTGATCGCACCAATCAGCCCCTTGCCCTTGCCATCCTGCCAAGTCGGATCGCCGTCGTTCCAATCACCAATATGCGGCTGGTAGGTTTTCAGCTTGACCTTCTTAGGCTTGTTCGCGACGGTACCATCGAAGTCAGCATATCCGAGCAGCGTTTCCGGGGCGTCGGCTCCCGCCTTCAAAAAGAACTGTTTCGAACCAGCGAACTGTAAATAGCTTTCGCCAACGTAACGCAGTTGCCCATGAGCCCGAAGGTCGCGACCGACCTTATCGGAGGCGGCGATTTCAAACTCCCCGGATTGCCCGTCGAGCAGGCTGACCGGGTCGCCTTGCTTGTCGTCTAGTGCCGCGAGCTCACCGACGTGCATCGCCACGGCATAAGTCCACTTGCCGGTCAGGGGTGGAGCGAAGTGGGCACGCCAGACGTTGCCGCTTTCTGCTGATGAGTTTGCCGCATCTCCATCGGCTGCAAAATAGCCAGGAATGCGATACACGGCCCCCGAGCTGTGCTTGAATGTGATGGCCAAGTTGTAGTCGGTGAATGGATTGGGAGCATTGTCCTGTTCATGGGCAAAGGGGCCGGACATATCCAACGTCACTTTGTGCCATTGCTTGAGCTCACCAGCGATTGAAATATCACCACTGCCATCGGGCCCGCGCGGCATTTTGAGTGGATCCGAGCTGACTGGCGTGGTCGGCGACTCAAGTTTCGGGGCAGCCTTTGGTTTTTGATTTGCCAAATAAGGTTTTGCAAGTGCCGCCGTTTTCTCGTCCGCGGGAGTGAAGGCCACTGCGGACCATCGGGCGCGACTGTATTCCTGACCGTCGGCGGAACCAATGAAGGATTGGACGCCAATGACGGTGCCTTCCGTCAGACTGATGTCCTTAAACGTGCGGTGGAATTTTGGCCCCTCAGCAAACATTTTGTCGGCCAATGGGCAAGTGTATTCGCCGATTGTCGCTTTGTCGGCCGTCACGACATACCTTGAACGCCCGTCGTTCTCTCCGACACAACGTAGCGTTACGTCATATTTGCCAGTCGGGAACGGAAAGGTTGCAGAAGTGGAAGCTTGCTTGTGCTTTTCAGGGTTGATGGCGAGCCACTTACCGTCATGCAGGTAATATCCACCAGAACCATGTGGGAAAGCGCTAGCCAACATGACAAGCGCGTTCTTGCCTAGCTTTTTAGGTGAGGCTGCCTTAACGACTTGCTCAGCAGTCTTGGCAGGCGGCGGAACAACAGGAAACACCGCAGGCGAGTCGCCGGAGTGCACGACCGGGGCGGGACCGACGCCTTCGGGCCGAGCGAATTCACGGCGGGTTGTCATAATGAACTTGTCGAATTCAAAACCGTCTTCTCGCATCGAAAACGAAATCGTGTGCTCGCCAGGCTTTTCAATATCCAGGAATATCTTGTGCGGCTCGCCACAATGCTGTTCCTCAGTTCGCTGCTTGCTTTCCCAGAACCATGATCGTTTACCCGCACACCACTGCAGTCGCTGTCCAGTTGCCGGCCATTGGCCATCAATGCCCACGTGAAGGCCATTGTCTTCTGACCCGGTCGAATGAGCTCGCACCCAAACGTAGTAGCGGCCGGGCGTGGAGAAGTGAACTTTGTATTCCAGGATTCCCATCTGCCCGGCCTGCGGAGCGAAGTTCGTCCCGCGAATGAGCTTGTCCGCGTGGGTACGCCGAGTGTCCGGCAGGATCTCCAGGTATGCACCGTTGCTAGCACCGGCCACATGCGAAGGATCTCCATCAGGAGTTACCTGTGGGGTGCGTTCCTTAGTCGTTAGCTGCCATGATCGAACGTCCATCTTCGTCTGACGCGCGAAGTGCTCCGCCTCAACCGCCACCATTCCTCCACGTTCGGCGAAGACTGTTTCTGCACAGCATTCTGATGCTTGGGAGAACACGACGAAGATAGCCACCGTCGCCGCAACTCGGGCGTTTCTACACAACGGAATATGCAACATATCTCGGAACCAAATTTAGGAGGAAATTCATATTGGGGCGTGCGGGGACCGGCAACGGCAGGGGCGGAGAATCTACATTCGGCCGATCCGTGGGGCGGTTAGTCTACCACTACGAAGCGTGCATTGAAATAAAACGTTCTCAAACGATTATTTACCCGCTCCAAATGTCCCGATGGCCGGTGAGGTGCGATGTGGCCGGTGAATGGT
>DNPC01000416.1 GCA_003501565.1 Planctomycetaceae bacterium
TGGCTTGCCAGTACTCCAGCGAGTCGACGTCAAGTGCTGTCAAGAAACCTCCGGCGAAGCAACCTGTATCGATACAGGTGAAGTGACCATACCAACCGATGTTGCCGTTTTGCTGCGGCGTATGGCCAAGGATTACATGCTTACCTGAGAAGTGCGGATCTGGGACACGATCTGAAAGGTGTTCCCAGAATAGGCTTTCTTCGGGCTGCCGACGCAACGGAATGTCTGCGTGAAAGTTCGCGTGAACAAAGATATGTGTGGCCGTTTCGTAGTAGTGGACACACTTGGATAAGAAATTCTGATACTTCGGCGCGATGCTTTCCAGTCGACCACCGAAACTGGTGACCGTTTGCTTGCCGCCCGATTGCAGCCAGTGCTCTGCCGAAAGCCCTCGCAACACACCTTGTAGCATCACCTCGTGATTGCCTAATAAGAAGACGGTATGGCATCGTTGACTGACCTGCATACACACATCGAGCACACCGCGCGAGTCTGGTCCTCGGTCGATGTAGTCACCCAAGAATACGATCGTGTCCGTGGGCCGAGGCTTAATCGCAGCCAGCAACGCTTCGAGCGCTTTGCAGCAGCCGTGAATGTCGCCGATCGCAATAGTCCGCATGGAGTCTGATCCGGTTTGTTGGTGCGTTGAAGCTCCAAAAAACTCTAGTGCAAAAGCCTGTTAGTTGTATGCGGGGTCGTCTGGAAGCTTGGTCGGGTCGATTCCAACCGTCAGCACGTCACGTCCAATCGCCTTGATCGCAGTTTGCCAAATCTCAGACGGATCACCGAAAATTTGATCGCTTTCGATCTCCCAGATCAACCAACCGCCGTCGCTCAGTTCCGCGTCAAGCTGGCCTGCACTCCAACCTGCGTAGCCATCGAACAATCGAAAGTTCCCGCGTAGATTTGCCGCAGCGGCTTCGATGGAATCAGTTCCATGTCCGCGCTGACGAAACAGCTCCAGGATCTTTGCTTGATCGCTGGCAGCAAAAATTCCGGTCTTGTCGCCCTTGCGAATTTCCTGCATCAACATCAGCGGGCCGTCAACTGGACCGCCCCAAAAGATCAGTGAATCATCGTCAACATCGATCCCAGCAACATCGCCCAGTAAGTCACGGATGGTTCGGTCAGTCGGTCGATTTAGAATCAGGCCAATCGCCCCCTCTTCGTTATGTTCGAGGATGTAAACAACCGAACGCAGAAAGTTTGGGTCGTTCAAAAAGGGGGAGGCGACTAAGGCACGGCCGATCAGTGAGTCCATCGTTAACTCTCGATTTCCTCAGGTAGGGGCAATCCGTGCCAAGCCTGGTTCGACTCCAGCCGAGCCACGGTGTCAAGCGAGATTCGATTTTACGAATGCTTCTACGAATGCACTCGATACGAGTGCGTCGCCCGCATATCAAGATCGTCCTCGATCTGCACCGCGACTGATGTTCAAGATATCGAGTTTTCAGAATGTAGGAAGGTGTTGGCTAATGGGGCAGCCTGATTAGGCTCTCGGTTCGATCTGCTGGGCAATCGCAAACGCGATCTCCATAGCCTGTTCGTAATTCAGGCGTGGATCACAGTGTGTGTTGTACGCTGTAGTCAAATCGTCTTCGGTCAGTCCACTACTGCCGCCGACGCATTCAGTGACGTTTTCGCCTGTCAGTTCTAAATGGACGCCGCCTAGTTGTGAGCCGCAGTCTCGGTGAACCTCAAACGCTGCCGAAAGTTCACCGAGCACTTCTCCGAAATGTCGCGTCTTGTGGCCTGAACCAGCTGTAACTGTGTTGCCATGCATGGGATCGCAAGACCACAGTACCGGCGAGCCACTGGCCTGAACAGCTCGAATGATCGGAGGTAGTGCCTCGCGAATTCGCTCATTGCCCAACCTGTGAATTAGTGTTACTTTCCCCGGAGCGTTGTCTGGGTTGAGCCGCCGGATAAGTGCGACTACTTCTTCGGTCTGGGCAGCGGGACCAATTTTGACGCCAACTGGGTTTTGGATGCCGCGCATCATCTCGACATGCGCGCCTGTCAGCTGCCGAGTACGTTCACCGATCCAAGGGAAATGGGTCCCCAAATTATACCAACCGGTTCTGCGAACACTTTCTCGCGTCAACGCCTGTTCGTAGTCCAGGTGTAACGCTTCGTGCGACGTGTAGAAATCGACGCGTTGTAACTCAGGGTTTGGCTGCGGCGAAATCGTCTCGATAAAACGCAAAGCGTCGCCCAAGCTGTCGACCACTTGTTTGTAAGGTCCAGGTTTGTCCGCACCCGCGAAGATCAGATTCCAATTTTCGGGGTGGTGCAAGTCAGCGAAACCGCCGTAGCTGAGCGCTCGGATGAAATTAAGTGTAACCGCGCTACGTTCGTAGCCACGCAGCAGCAGCTGCGGGTTGGCGCGGCGATGATCACCAGTGAAAGGCGCGCGGTTGATCAGGTCGCCACGGTAACTGGGCAATTGCTGGCCATCGCGTTCTTCGGTAGAGCTTGAGCGGGGCTTGGCATACTGGCCTGCGATGCGGCCAATGCGGACAATCGGCTTTCCAGATCCGTACACGAGCACCAGGCTCATTTGCAGAAGGACCTTCAACTTGCTGGCAATCGATTCCGCATCACAGTCGTCAAATGACTCAGCGCAGTCGCCGCCTTGCAATACCCACGCGTCTCCAGTCTGTGCGCGGGCTATCTGCTGTTTCAGCTTGTCGACTTCCCAGCTCGTTACCAGTGGCGGCATGATTCTGAGCGCTGCCAGTACCTCGTTCAGTTCCTGGCGATCGTCATAGACCGGTTGTTGGTTAGCTGTCAGAGTTTTCCAGGATTCGATTGACCAGTCTGTGGACATCAAAAACGTCTCGGGGGAGGAATTGCGATAGTACAGGGCCTTAGACCGCCCAGCGAATCACAAGGTTATCGACACACCCGAAATTCGCCTAGTGCAGCGTCTCGTCGGGGAGTTGCTGTGGCAGCTGCGCTCCCAATCGAAGTGAAAACCTGCCGCTGCGCATGTACAGAAGGTTTGGAAGGACCGCCTGAGCTGGTTCAGACGCACCGCCGTGAAGCTTGGGCACACTGCCGGGAGCGTTCGGATGAAACGCAGATAGTTTGGACACACGGTCCGGCACCGCAGGCATTTCGCATTCCGCCGGGCGGTTGGATGAGAGCCTCGGCGGTGCGACTGTTCGAGCGAATGCGTGTTGCTGGCGGTTGCTTCTAGTGCACTGAACTACTGGTCAGTAGTCGCGCGGTCTTGCCGCCTTCGCGGCTGGGCCCTGCTTCTTTGAGGGCTTTGACGACTTGTGTCTCGGTCAGCAAGTCAGGCAGCACGATGGGATCTGCATTCGGATCGGGTGGGTAGACTACCAACAGCGGGATGGAATTGCTGCCAAGCTCGTGCAGTTTCTTCTGAATCTCAGGCGAGCGGTCGGTCCAATCAGCGACCATTGGCACCACACCGTTTTCCTCAACAACTTTGGCAACGCCTTCTTTGTCGATCGCGACCCGCATGTTGACTTGGCAATTCCAGCACCAGTTGGCTGTAAAATCGACCATCACTGTCTTGCCTTCTTTGCGAAGTGCGGTCAACTGGGGTTCGTTGTAGTCGACCCATGGCAGTTTGTGATCAACTGGCCCGAAGAACTTGAAACTAACGACGGTTCCGAGCGCAATTACGACGACTGCGGACGCCCAGGCAGTTAGCCGTCGATCGGCATTGGCATACGCGGGAACCTTGCCAATCATCCAGCAAGCGAACCAGACGAAAACGAGCAACAGGAATGTTGCCACGCGGAAATCGTTTCCAATGCTTCCGAAGAAAAACACGACGGTAAACAAGAGTGGGAAAGCCAACAATTGTTTGAGCGTATCCATCCAAGCTCCTGGCTTGGGCAACATGTCGACGAATCCGGGATGAACACATAAGGCCAGATACGGCAGGCTCATCCCCAGTCCGACGACACCGTACAGCACAAGAACATTCATCGGCGATAGCACGAGGGCAAGTGCAAAGATCGAACCGAGCATAGGGCCTGAGCAGGGCGTGGCCAACACAGTTGTCAGAATGCCTTTCAGGAATGCACCGGTAAGGCCTTCTTTCTGCATCATCTCATTGGACTTGCTACTCATCGCAAATCCAGGAATCGGGATTTCCCAGACGCCCAAGAAGCTAAGCGACATAGCAAACACCAAGGCAGCCATGCTAACCTTGAACGGCAGGTTGGTGAATTGCTGGCCCCATCCGAATGCGCTTCCAGTTGCCGCTTTGACTCCGACGGTCAAGAAACCGAGCGCCAGCATGACCGCTAAGATCCCGGCCACAAACGCAAGGTTTAGTACAATGACGCGGCGATGATCGTTGCCCGCTTGATCAACGAAACTGAGGACCTTCAGTCCTATCACGGGTAAAACGCATGGCATGAAATTTAGGATAAAACCACCGCCAAGTGCAAGCAGTAGATGCCAGGCAGTCAGTGGGGAATCCTCGGCCTCAATGGTTTGTTCGGTGGCTGGTTCTTCATCAATCCAGCTAACGAGCCGTGGGTGTTCTACGATCGCCAGGTAGTCCATTTCACTCAGGAGCAATTTCTGTGGGCTGGCCCCAGACACTTTCTCTGCAACTTCAAACTTGCCGACCGCACGCATTCCAGCCGGTGGATCGCAGCTCGACTTGGTGCAAGTCTGGTATACGACTTGCATCTCAATCGGATATTCGCCGGGCTCCGCCGATTCGGGGATCGTGATCGGCATCCGCCACTCAACATCGCCATTGAAGTATTCAATACTTGTCTTTCCTAGCGATTCGCTTTCAAGTTTCGCGTCGGTCTCCGGTGTTCCAAAGTGTAAGCCACTCTTCGTATCAGCAACGAAGAGGGTTCTTGAGAAGTCATCGGGGTCACCTGGGACAAAGCGGTAAACGTGATACCCTTCGTCCACACGCGCGCTGAGCAACATCTCAATTGTGTCGCCTGGTTTCGCTTTGTCGCTGGAGAGGGTGATTGTCCAGGTGGCATGCGTGTCCTTTGCCCGCAGCTCGGGCGTTCCGCTGGCTGCTTGGTACCGGCCAGCGAATTTAGCAGATAAGGTCTCGTCAACGGGTTCGCAGGTCCCATTCCCGCAAACTTGGCCCTCGACCTTAACATTTATCTTCGCTGACTCCTCCAGAGGCCGTTTAGCAACAAAAGGAGCCGTCCACGTTACTTCACCGTAGTGTTTTTCGAGCCGCTTGCCATCGAACTCTTTCGTGTCGATCTTGGGCGATTTGCTCGGTGTGAACGGACCGGTCAAGCTGATCGATCCGCTCTCAAGTTCAAGCGAAGTCGGCAATGATGGACCATCGGTCCTGTTCAAAGAGTAGGTGTAGAAGGCATCTTGCATCATCGCGCGAACACTCAGCCGCCCCTTTGCTCCCGTCTCATCCAGTTTGAACGAAGCTGAGTATTCAATTTTGGGACCACCGAACCCGAAACCACCGAATCCTCCCGCCATGTCACCACCCACGGTGGGAAAGGCTTCATCGGCGAACGGCAGCGCGTCATAAGTCGCTGCTTCATCGCCTGTTTCGGACACTTCCGTCGCAACGGGAGGTTCTTCGCCCAAACCCGGCGGCGGTTGAGCCACCGCTGTGCTGTTAGCAAGGAAACCAAGGACGCAAACTGCGAGCAACGCCCATGAATTGGTAGCGGCCAAGAAAGCTTGCTTAGTGTTACGAATCATGTTGAACCCACGGTACATTTGCAAATCTGTTGGAATCGCTCAGATTCTCCGCTGGGGCGCGTTGCGGACTAAGCAGACTTTCATAGTAAGTTGCACTTGAGTCAGGATTGTGGCCCAAATGTGCGTCAGAAACTAGACTCTAAAGTGTGCTCGGTCAGCAATCACTTCCAATATTTCCAATGCCTGGCCGACCCCACACATCTCTTTAATTACAGGTTATAGTGCTGGTTGGTTCCCAGAACCTGCAACTTGCGGCAGCTAAGTCCTCAGTTTTTGAGTTCCAGTCCCGCAAGCAGCCCTACCCAACGAATCACTTTTAAGCCAATTACAGTCCGGCGGTCAACGGTTCATGTGCGTTTTAGACACTGCAGACCGCTGAGAACCTGCCGAAACGTCTTCCAATTTACAGTTTGCCGCGAATTCAA
>DNPC01000375.1 GCA_003501565.1 Planctomycetaceae bacterium
AGAAATGGCCCCGAAAGGTGAAACTCGAACTGACTGGCGAAAACGACCGCTCAGCACCGCGCAGCTCGACTACGCCGCAATTGATGTTTTGCATCTCCCAGAACTACTCGATGTTCTCACAGAACAACTTACCGCCACCGGTCGCCTAGATTGGCTGACCGATGAACTGTCGCGGCGGCAGGCCGCACTTCTCGAGACGCAACGCCAAGAGGGCTGGTACCGACTGTCCGGCGTTCAATCGCTACACGGCAAACAACTGGCGATCGTTCGCGAGCTTTGGCTGTGGCGCGACCAACGGGCACAGCAAAAGAACTTGCCACCTCGTCGAGTACTTCGAGACGACCTGATTGTTGAGCTTGCCCGACGTGGTGTCTCCGATATCAAGCGGATAGGTCAAATTCGTGGCCTGCATCATCCTGGATTCCAGCGATTCCTTCCCGACATCGCGCGTGCCGTCGCACGCGGTGCCAAAGCCACTCAAGCACCAGAGACTCCGTGGAGTGGCCGCAATAAGCAACCACGGCCGCCCGCGCTACTAAAACAGTTTCTCACCGCCGCGATGAGTTATCTGTGCCGCACTCACAATATAGCGCCCGCCATCGTCGGTACATCTGACGACGTCGGTCGGCTCGCCACATACTGGCTGAATGAATCAGTCATTGCCGAGTCCGATGACGAATTCCCCAACCTGCTCAAGGGCTGGCGTGCAGATTTGGTTGGCCGCCCCATGCATCGCATTTTCAAAGGCGAGCAAGCGCTCCGCGTTGTCGACCCGGACAATGAAATGCCGCTCGGATTGTGCGATGTTGGGGAATAGGGTGCTGTGGAATCTCGTCCAATAACCTGCAATCGAAAATTCTGATCAACGTCAAACTAATTAATAGGGCAAAACAATGAGCACTGGATTTGGCATCATCGGTTGTGGCATGATCGCAAAATTCCACGCCAAAGCGATTGCAGATATCGAAGGTGCACAACTCGTTGCTTGCTACAACCGCACCGAGCCCAAAGCGAAAGATCTATCGGCGGAGTTCGGCGGCGAAGTCTATACGGATCTCGATGCGATGCTCGGTCGAGATGACTTGGACGTCGTAACGATATGTTCACCCAGCGGAGCGCATGCAGAGCCTTGCGTGGCGGCTGCGAAAGCTGGCAAACACGTAATCGTGGAAAAGCCACTGGACGTTACGCTCGAGCGTTGCGACGCAATGATCCAGGCATGCGAAGCAGCCGGAGTCAAGCTCGCCACGATCTTTCCGTCGCGATTCCACAAATCTTGCCAACTGATGAAGGAGGCTGTCGACGCCGGACGCTTCGGCCAACTTGCCCTGGGCGATGCCTACGTCAAATGGTTCCGCACACAAGAGTACTACGATAGCGGCGCTTGGCGAGGCACCTGGGAACTCGACGGCGGCGGGGCGTTGATGAACCAAGCCATTCACAGCGTAGATTTATTGCTTTGGCTAATGGGACCAGCGGTTGATGTGATGGCGCACACAAACACCGTTGCCCACGAGCGCATCGAAGTCGAAGATGTTGCCACCGCTACGGTTCGATTTGCCAACGGCGCTCTCGGTGTGATCGAAGCAACCACCGCTGGATTTCCCGGCAGCCTCAAGAAAATCGAACTAACCGGCTCACAAGGCACAGCCATCTTGGAGGAAGAGGACATCATCAAGTGGCAGTTTGCCGAAGAGACTGAGCAGGATGAAGACCTTCGGAAGGAGATGATGGGACGCAACGAAACGGGCGGTGGAGCCGCGGATCCGGCTGCAATCGGCCATCACGCCCACGCCGCTCTTTTTCGAGACTTCCTGGACGCCATCGAAAACGACCGCCCGCCGCTCATCGACGGCCACGAGGGCCGCCGCAGCGTTGAATTGATTTTGGCCATCTACGAGAGCGCCAAGTCTGGCTCACGCGTCAAACTCGGCTAGTCTTCGCGGCCATGAAAATCACTCGGCGCATTCGTAATCACTAGCGCAAGCGAGTCGGCAGGAAAGCTCAAGTCCGGCTCGTCTAACAGCCAAACTCAGGCGATTGTCTAACCAAGTCCCTGCCGCAGGAATGGATGTCCTGCAGGGACGGTTTTTTCGCCATTCGATCCGGCTATGGAACCTTCGGCCTGAGCTCTTTTCCGTCTTTGACCGGATACAGGGCATCATGCTCCTCCAAACTCTTGACCAACAGCCCCATCATTCGTCGTAGTTGATCAGGATGACTCTTGGACAACTCTTGGCTCTCGAATGGATCGTCCGCCAAGTTGAATAGTTGGTAGCGCTCGCCATTTGATTGAATGAACCCTCCCGTGGTCGGCTCGTCTGGGATCGCGTGGTACACAACCTTCCAATCGCCACGGCGGAAGGTGGTGAAATAGTTGCTGCGGTGTTTGCCATGCGGATAGTGCATCAAGAATTCCTGCGGATGCTCCGGATCCGGCTTGCCGCCAATCAACGTCCGGAGGCTTCGGCCGTCTAGAACGTGCTCTGTCGGTAAGTCCACCGTCGCCGCATCCAGCACCGTTGGCAAGATATCAACGACGGAACACAACTGCGTCTGAATCGCGTCTGCAGGAATGCGAAAGTTCTGCTGAAGTGCGTTCTCTGGATTCCGTTTGGCCCACGACGCGATCAACGGGACGCGCATCCCACCTTCATAGTGGGCCCCCTTCTTCCCTCGCAAGGGAGCGGCACAGGTCACTTCATGCTGATGCCCAAGCGGAGCATCTGAGCCATTATCGCCAAGAAACAACACCAACGTGTCCTCCGCGACGCCTAGTTCGTCTAAATGATCGAGCAAGTCCCCCAACGATTTGTCCATACCCTCAATTAACGTAGCGAACGCCTGGGCATTCTTTGGCTTTCCAGACCCAACGTAGTGTTCGGCAAACCGCGGATCGGAATCAAACGGAGCGTGTACGGCATAGTGTGCACAGTACAAGTAGAAGGGCTTCTCCGACGTGGCCAGCTTCTCCAGCTGCTTGTTCATCTCGATTGTCAACGCTTCGGTTAGAAACGTGTCGCTGCCGTGATACGCTTCGAGATGGGGCACGGCGTGATGCGCACGACGCGTACCATGCCCATAATTCTTTTCGCCATAGTAGCTGCCGGGGGCACCAAACTCTGCCCCCCCGATATTGATGTCAAAACCAAGGTTCAGTGGCTCTCCACCCTCAGAGTCCTTCGGGCCAAAGTGGCCTTTTCCAACATGCATCGTGGTATAACCAGCCTCGCGCAGAATTCCTGGAAGCGTCGTTTCACCGCTAGCAAGGCCCTTCCAATCCCAGCCTGGTGGTCCGAAGGTCCCACCATTGTTAGTCGAAGGATTGATCCAATTCGTTGCCTGATGCCTGGCAGCATTCTGCCCTGTCATGATGGATATTCGCGTCGGCGAGCAAACACTCATTGCGTAGAATTGACTAAAACGAATCCCAGATGCAGCCAGGCGCTCCATACTTGGCGTGCGAAAATAGTCGTTCAACGCGTAACGCTTGGGCCGCCCATTTGCGTCTGTCAGAAAGGGAACCGAAGAGTCCATGACTCCCATATCATCGACGAGAAAAACGACAATATTCGGACGCTCTGCCGCAGATACACAGGATGTCACGCCACAGACCAGCCACGCCAATACGCCGCAGGTCACAGCGATGCCCCCTGCGCGACGATGACCAACAAACAAACGCCCAAGAGCGGATCCCCAAGACATTCCACCTACTCCTCTGCAAACCCACATTCAGAAGTCCAAATTCAAAGAATTCGTCAAACATCCATAGAACAAGTAACTTAGTCGAGATTGATCGCCCATAAATCGCCCGGCAGCCAATTTGTCCCAGCTCGTCCATCCACAAATCTGTGGTAACGCTTCAGGCGATCGGTTTGAACGACTTGGCGACTGGCGCACGTCTCCGAAACACGAAACGCCGAAACACGAAACGGCCGAAGCAATGACACAGTCCAATGGCCAGCAGTCAACGAAGCTCGCCACGTATCCTACCCCATTGGCTGAAGACCTGGTGGCAGCTGCAGCGGATCATTGCTTGTGTGAAAACCTGCGAGTCGGCTATTCGTGCCGCAAAGCATCGATAGGATTCATCATCGCGGCACGACGAGCAGGATAAAGTCCAAAAAGAAGCCCGACGCCGAGCGAAATAAAGACGCTTAAACCAACTGACCACAGAGCGATCCTAGGTTCAATCGTCTGTACGATCGGCGGCAACGTGTCAGGCGAAATCAAAGTGATCAGCCATCGACCGAAACGGAAAATCGGTCCACAAAGCAAGCCACAGCAGACGCCCAGCAGACCGCCGGAACCGGTCAACACCAACGTCTCAGTCAAGAATTGTTGAATGATGTCTTTGCGTTTTGCACCAAGTGCCCGCCGCACTCCGATTTCGCGAGTTCGCTCGGTCACCGTAGCTAGCATGATGTTCATGATGCCAATCCCGCCGACCAACAAAGAGATACCGGCGATGACAACTAGCAACGCGTTGAACATTGCTCGCGTCCGTTCGGCCTGACGCAACAACTCTTTGGGTACTACAACCGCAAAGTCTCTTCCGGTGTGATAGTCCTCCAACAATTTCTCGATAATGGAGGCTGTCTGGTCGACGTGCTCGACCTTGTCGACCGTTAAAGTAATTTGCGTTAGCTCAACGACCTCGCCCTTGAAGTTAAACCCCTCACCGGTGCGCGTCATGATCTGATCCCCCACGCGCGTACGAAAGGTCTTCAAGGGTATGTACGCGTCCATACTGTAGTCGCGTGCTTCTATGCTTCCACCGATGGCAGCCGACGCGGTCCGAGGCTTCATTTGCCCAACAACCGTGTAAACGTCACTTTCAACGCGAATATTTCGACCGATCGGATCGTCAACTGGAAACAACTCCTTAGCGGTCTGGTCCGCCAAAACAATCACATTCTCTGCACCATCTGATTCTTCCAACCAGCGTCCTCGTGCTACTTCCAATCGATTGAGTTCGCGGTGGCCCGTTGTGCATCCGACCAAATTGACATCGACGATCCTGCCGTCATGGATCACTTGACGCTTAAGTTCCCGAATTGGAACCGCTTGTGTAATTGTCGGCACATTGGAAAGAATGCGGCTGAAATCGCCCCGCGTCAGTCCGTAAGTCTTCACGCGCTCATTCGGATCTTCACCAGTGGGTTCGATGGAGCGCACGATGATGTTCGTTGCCCCTAGCTCCATAATTTGCTGCTGAGCCTGAAAAGAAACGCCTTCTCCCATCGCGACTAACCATATAACGGTCGTCGTACCAATGAAGATGCCCAGCGCTGCCAAGATGCTACGCATCTTTTGCAACATGATGCTTTTAAGACCGAGCTGCACCGTTTGCCAAAACGCTGACGTCATTTGGCTTTCCCCGGGGCCACATGCTCAGCTTGCCGTTTATTGCCCGCAAGCTTACCTTTTTCGGTCGGTGTCTTCGTTTCTGGCTTTGTCTTGGTACTTGTGAGCTTCGCTTCCTTGGCACCGCGTCTATTTCTCGGCTGCGTGCTTGCGGTCTCGCCAGCTGTGCTCGAATTTGACGCCGAAGCGGGCTCCTCCTGGTCAGAGGAAGGCACACTAGCGGTCCGCGCAGCGTCTTCGACAAATGCAGTCGGATTCAAAACGACTCGGTCGCCCGTAGTTAGCCCCGCAGTTACGATCGTGAATTCGTCGTTGGTGTCTCCCAGCTCAACGGCGCGGCGCGCGGCCCCATCCGGCTCGGCTACCCAGCAATAGTGTCTACCTGACGCTTCCACCACACTCGCCACCGGCACCGTTAACACATCGGTGTACTCGGCTAGGATAACATCCACAATTGCACTCATGCCCGGCTTAAGCCCAGAGCTCGATGGCAGGCCGATAATCGTGTCGTACTTGACCAGATTTCCCGTCCACCAACCTGCCGGTTTGGTCACTTCTGCAATTTCCTTGACATTGCCTTCCATCACAGAGCCTTGCAATTCAACCCGTGCTGGCATCCCGATGCTTAGCCGATCAACCTTTGACTCGTGAATCCCAACTTTGACTTGCATGTTGTCGACGTCCGGAATCATAAGCAGCGTTTGTTGCTCCCGCACCACCGCTCCCTCTTCAATATCGGGCGTACTCTTCCAGTCGGCCATGGAAGGAAAAATGACCAACCCGGATGCAGGCGCAGTTATGGTGCAGTTTACGAGCTGCTCTTTTTCCTTTTCGAGTCGCTGCGTCTCCAGCGCTAGCGCCGCCTCGTCCGCTGCCAACCGGGCCTGAGCTGCACTAAGCGTCGCATTCAATTCCTGCAACATCTTTGCTTTCGTGTACTTCTCCAATGATTCCAACCGCGTGTTTTTAAGCTCCAACTCTTTGAGCGCAGACTCAACCGCAAAGTTATGCCCCTCCAACTGGAGCGGCCGCACTATGCCCCTTGCCGCCAACCGCTGAGCTGCGGCCAGCTCCAGCCGGGCATTTTTCACCGCCTCCTCAGCATCAAAGATCTCTTTCTCAATCGTGCTCTTTTCTTCACGGAACGTGCCTTCCAAATACTCAGTAATGCTAGTCTTGGCGACCTCTACGTCACTTGCAGAGATGATCTTGTTGGCCAAAGCATTTTCATAGGATATCTGACGCTGCGTGATGTTATCTTCAATTTGAGATCGATCGAGTTCAACCAATACGTCGCCGGGCTTCACACTTGTACCTGTCTCGATGACCCACAAAACAGTACTACCGCCTTTGACATTACACTTGATCTCGATGTTATTCGCACTTTCGAGTTGACCGTCTGCGGTAACAGAAACCTTCAATTCGCTCGGCCGCACTTCATAGGTCAATAGTTCTTCTTCTGGAGCCGATGAAAATGCTCCAGACTGAAATGCAAACGCCACAGCAACTATGGCTGCCAGCGCGAGTCCCGCAAGGAAAATATTGAGCCACTTTCTACGTGACGGCGGGTTCGATTCAGCACCTTCGAAGGTATTCGACATGACAAGATCAATCTGGCTAAGGCAGGAGACGCTCCGATAGCTCGTGTTCGAAGCGTATGAAGGGGGCCTTTAGTGTAGTCGATGGCGACTAGTTGAGCGATTCCAAGCCAGTATCGGGCGTAATCCGTAGTTTCTTGGCGCGACCTTGGGTCCAGAGTCGCAGTCCCTGCAGGCGTTGTTTCCCACGATGGTAGTAGTCTTCCCCGAGCGTCGATAAATGAGCAGCCCGTAAATCTTGCTCGCGGTCTTGCCAATCACTATTGGCGATTTCAGGTTTGATTTGACCACTGGCCACCAACGTGTCCGCGATCGTTTCTCCCAGCAGCTGGTGTCCTGCAACTGATGGATGAATATGATCAACCAACCACTGGTCTCCCACGATTCCGTGCTTGGAACGCTCGGCAAACAGCTCGCCCGCGTCGACTTGTGCAACGTCGTTGGTCTCCAGTACTAGGGAAAGCGCCGCTTCGATCTCAGAGGTTGCTCGCAATGGGCAGACATCGTTGTCGATTGCGGCTTGCAAATACCGCTCCGCAGCAGGGAAGTCTCCAGCCGCATATGCCAGTCGCCCCAAGAGAAACAGGCAGCCCGCATGTTGCGGGTCCAACTCAAGGGCTAGCATCGCCTGCTCCATGGCCTCGACAGACTTGCCCATCGAGTTGAGTTCTACCGCATTCTCAAACCGCTTCGTAAATCTTTCGACATCGTCATCGGCCAGCACTGGTGAGAGCTCATATTTCATCGGTGGACAATCAAGCTCGTTTGCAACCGGCAGGCAAAACACGATCGGCACATCCGCTCGCCTACACCCCTCCACCATCTGCTGAACGTTCCATGCGAAGTGCTCTACGACCCCGGACATCCAAGTGTCCGATCGCCGATAGTCTTCCAGCCCATTCTGGTAATCCAGCAACGCGTCGACCTCACGCTGCATCATGGTGAAATCAGTCTCCTGACGCCTATTAGCGCTACCACGAAATCGACTACCAAGCCACTGGGCAGATCGCAAGTTTGCAGCTGGCCACCGTAACAGACTGGACACCAAACCAGCATCGTTCGATGCGTAGCTACGTTTTTCGAGGTACTCATTGTGTGCCGTGTAAACCACGATCAGATCCGGCTCGTACTCGAGCACCTCTTCACAGATTGCACGCACACGATAACTAGCGTAGCTTAGCCCTCCACAATTGATCACCTCGACCGTACGACTTGGCAGCATAGCCCGCAAGCGAATCTGCAGCCACATCGGGAAAGCCGTCTCCGTGCTAAACGGTTCACCCTGAGTCGTAGAGCCCCCCAGGGCGAAGACTCGATAGGTTTTCTCTGGCTTGGGCAGCTTGAACCGAACGAGCCGAAACAGGTGCAACCGACTGTCATCAATCGCAAACTGTTGGTAGTCGTCCACAGAACCCGTTGATACGAACAGAGGCTCCAAGCGGTGCAAATCAACATAAGGATCAATTGCAGCAGTGCCGCGATAACCGGCGATCCGCAACCCCACCTCAAGCGTTACGATTGGCAGCAGGCCGAGCACAATTGCCAGGACT
>DNPC01000662.1 GCA_003501565.1 Planctomycetaceae bacterium
AGATTCATCGTAAAAGGTCCTTGAGTCGACTCCGAGCCACTTCCGAAGTCGGTTACCACTAGGGTCGTCCCACGGGATGCCGGAATCGTGAACTCGTCTTCCGGGAGCCTGCCCAATGATCATGACTTTTGCGCTCGTTCCAGCGGCGAGCACGGGGCGTGGTTGACTCGGCAAGACGGCCGCGCATTCGCGACATTGACGGATCTTCCCCAACAACTCTGCCAGTTCCAGACTAGTTTGATGATCGGATCTTGCCATTAATCAGCTTCAAGGGGGATAACAGGGGAGTGCGGCGGAGAAGGGAGTGAGAGTCCCCATGCGAGCCTAACACGCTGCGTTTGACGGTCCAATCGCTTTGCTATCGGCGACTGGTAGACGTAGTAGTGAGAGGTGGTGGCCAGTTTTGCTAAGTGTTGGCTCGCACGAACCGAGGCGGATTCGACTCATCAGCTCCATACATCGCGATTCGGTTTCGGCGGCGTAGTTGTGTGTGATCCCTAGTTGTCGTTATTTCCCAAACATCCGTGGATCAAACTGAAAGGGTTGCCCGGCATGTACCTCAAGTTTCTTGATTTCTGGATGAGCTGGATTCACAAGAATGTTAGTCTCAAGGGGGTTAATGGCTGACGGAACGATGAGAACGAGTGAAGTAAGCGCGACAATCCAGTCTGTCCCGATTTTTTGAAGTTCAGGTGGCGCCGGATAGTCCCGCCAGTTTTTTGGCAAGTCTGATGTTTCGATGCGTTCTACCGATATCGAATCTGGTAACGTTCCGTGCAAGGATACAAGGTCCGCGGGAATTGCTCCCGGGGAGACGTGCACAAACAACTCAAGTGCCGCAAGCGAAAGATTTTCGGAAGCATAGACGACCGAATGGCCTTTATAATTCCACCGACCACCAGTCTTTTCAGCACCGTACCCGGAGAATGCCGAAGCTGCGTACTTGGATCGGGAGATTCGCCAGATGTTCATCGTCAACTGTAGACACCATATTCGATTCGATAAAGAACATCCTTTACGTCTTCGAACCCAATTGCGGTGTCTAACAACTCAATCGGCCGATTGCCATACAATGCACGATTCTCAGTAAGGAGCCAAGCACGTGCCTTGTCGCGGTCGCCGAGAATTGCTGTTGCCGTGACCAAGACCTTGCTAAATCGGTAGATCAATTCCGATTCGGCGGGTTTGAGCTTAGTCGCCGTAGCTTTGCGACGTGCGGCCGTTCGTTTCGCAATGCGAAGAGAATTGGTGATAACGTCTTCGCTAATTGCGGATGAATTGACCACGCAACCAATAACCTTTGATGGCAGGCCATTTCTGATAATTTTGATAAATTCGAAATCAGATTTTGGCGTTCCGACCACAGAACGACCGCCCATGAACTTTGTCAGTTCTTTGATATTCTCCATCGGGGAACTCCCAGTATGCATTGTGCCACTTGGCATTATTCTACATGCCATGTGGCGAGTCAACGGGATATTCGGATTTAAGCCTTGAGAATGTGGTCCTGCGGGTTTGTTTGCCAGAAAACGCACATTGTGACCGCCTGATAATGGGTGTCCAGTTTCTTGCGGTGAGAGTCGTTAAGCTGCATGAATGCTCAAGTTAATCGTCGTTGGCTTATCTCCAAGGCACGACGTCGTCTCCATGCCATCAGTCCCACCATGGTCAGAAGAATTGGAATCAAAGCGAATACAAACATCGGCCACGATTTCCGATTATGCCCCGCGCTGAACCGCATGCCTGTCTTCGACGACGAACGATGGGAAGCACCCGTCGCGTGAGTGATCCACGTAGTAAGGTCAACTGGCCAACGCGATTTGAGTGGATTGCATAGTTCTTTGATTCTGCACTCAGTGGAGGAAAAGTAGGACGCTGGGATTGTCTACTCCGCTACAGAAAGACGTTTTTCAGCTTGCGTCGCATACTTCCTTTCGAAAGGCCTGCCTACTCAGTCAATTCAGTTTGTCGTAATAGCGTTAGCACATCCCTGTAGGCGTCTCGCAATGGCAAATCGTCGAATTCTTCGTAAAGCCCGTTTGCACAGTCTTCTGCAAGTTGTAGCGCCGTGCGCCCGTCTTTCACGATAGCGCCTGTATTCGCCCCGCGCGCTAGCAACACCTGAATCGACGCTGGTTTGCAATACATTATTGCGTATCGTAGAGGCGTTGTTCGACGATCCGGATCAAGCATCTCAATATTAGCGCCGTTATCAAGCAGCAGTTCTGCAATTAGTGGTTGATCCCAGAGAATCGCACAATGGAGGGGCGGGGGAGTCCATTCATTATCGTTGACGATTCCTGGATTTCGGCGAATCACAGCCCGTACGGTACTAACATCACCTGCTTCGATAGCATTCGATAACGCAGTAGAGTCAGGTGTTGGAATTACTACTTCCTCAGCAGCAGAACAGCAAATATCGCCGAGATCGTGCGAAAGACTAACCGCAGCCGAGTCGCTTGGCTCGCATTTTTGGGACGTGCTATTGATCTACCACAACGCGCGTTTCCGTGCAGCATATCCGACTAGCTAGGATCAAGCCAATGGCAGCAACCAGCACGAAGCCGAAACGTTCTTACCGTATCCTCCTGCTTCGGACAAAAAGGCGCAGAGAAGGGCAACGCCCTGTTCGTTTGCA
>DNPC01000121.1:0-488 GCA_003501565.1 Planctomycetaceae bacterium
GACTTCACTTTGGAGCCTCCGGCCGGCTTCACAATTGACAACTCAGGCATGGTCGGACCCGGCATCGCGGAGTGGAATGGATGGAGTTTCGCGGACCGTGATTTCTGGGCCCAAGCTGGTGGTCAGGATCGCGCTGCATTCACGCTCGCGTCTGGTACCGTGGCAGTTGCCGACTCGGATGAATTCGATGACGTTGAAAACGATACTGCATTCGCCAGTTTGCTCCAAACGCCAGCGATTATCCTTTCCGACGTTGCTGAGAATTCGGTGACTCTTGAATTCGACTCAAGTTTCCGGCCAGAGGGCGACCAACGCGGCTTCGTCGATGTAACTTTTGACGGCGGGGAGACTTGGACGAACATTCTGACTCTCGACACCCAGGACGAACGCAACAACAACTACTCGTTCGATATCGCCAACCCGGCATCCGGTGAAATGGAGCTCCGATTCTCCTACACCGGTGACAACAACTGGTGGTGGGCGATCGA
>DNPC01000121.1:564-27843 GCA_003501565.1 Planctomycetaceae bacterium
AACAACTGGTGGTGGGCGATCGACAACTTAAAGATCACCGGCGATGTTGATGGCCTACCATTTGGTGGTATTAGCACGAGCGACACGACGCAGTGGAATGTTACGACTGTTGATACTTCCGCATTCCCACAAGTTGCAACGCTTAGCCCAGCCGACGAGGCTTCCGACGTACCGGTCGATTCACCGCTGTCGATCACGTTCGACCAAGATGTTCGCAAAGGCAATGGCTTCATCCACATTCTGCGGGCCTCTGATGGAAAAATTGGTGCAAGTTTAGACGTCAATTCCGCTGCAGTCACCGTTGCAGGACCTGTTGTGACGATCGATCCACCTGCAGATTTGCTCGATGGAGTCGAGTATTCCATTCAGGTCGACGAAGGCGCTATACTATCCACCGCGACGACTCTGCAGACTGGCGTAACACTTCTGACGCAGGACTTTGATACGCTCCCACTTGGACCAGCCATCTGGGAAGACAATGGAGACGGTACAGACTTCACGGTTGTGCCTCCCGAGGGTTTCACCATCGATAATTCGAACATGCCGACTGGTGGATTCGATGAATGGGACGGTTGGTCTGTCGCAGATAACGACTTCTGGAGTGTTGCTGGCGGACAAGATCGCAGCGCATTCACGCTTGGATCGGGCAATGTTGCAGTCGCCGACTCTGATGAATTCGACGACGGGAATAACCCGCAGCGTGACAATAACAATGATCGCGTTCCTTTCAATAGCTTGCTGAGAACACCCGCAATTGATCTGACAGACGTCCAGTCAGACAGCGTGAAACTCGAATTCGATTCGAGCTTCCGCCCGGAAGGCAATCAAATTGGTCTGGTGGAAGTCTCCTTCGATGGCGGAACGAGTTGGACAGAAGTCCTGACGCTAGACACGGAAGACCATCGCAATATTCGCTACTCGTTCGACATTTCCAATCCAGCGACTGGCACGGCGGAGTTTCGTTTTTCCTACACCGGTGCAAACAACTGGTGGTGGGCGATCGACAATTTAAAGGTGAGTGGCGATGTAGCAGGACTGCCTGCTCTGGGTCTCGATAATGCCGACAGCTGGACCTTTACTGCTGAGGATCGGCGTCCAGGAATCGCTGCGATTAACCCGGCGGACGATACCACCGAGGTTGCCAAAGATGCGAATCTGTCGATCACTTTCGATCAGAACGTTCGCAAAGGAAATGGCTTTGTGCATATCCTACGCTCAGCCGACGGAAAGATCGGCCAGAGCATCGATGTGCGTTCAGCAGAGGTGACAATCAACGGGGCGGTCGTAACAATTGATCCACCGGTCGACTTGGAAGCCACCACCGAGTACTTCGTTGCATTCGATGAAGGAGCCATCGTCTCCGAGGCGACTACTACTCAGCCCAATGCAACGCTACTCTGGCAAGATTTCGAAACTCTCGCCTTAGGTGCTGCCGTTGATGAAACTGGCGGAGACGGAACGGACTTCACCTTAACCCCGCCCAACGGTTACACAGTCGACAACACCAACATGGCAACGGGAGGTGTGACTGAATGGCGTGGCTGGAGTTTCGCTGACAAAGATTTCTGGGGACAGGCGGGCGGCCAGGATCGCGAGAGCTTTCGGTTCGGCTCAGGAACCGTTGCGGTCGCTGATTCTGATGAATTCGACGATTTGACGAACTCGGAAACCGGCTTCGACAGCAAACTAGTCACTGTGCCGATCAATCTCGACAGCGTGGCTGTAAACTCAGTCACCCTGCAATTCGATTCGGACTTCCGCGACGAAGGCAGCCAGCAGGGTACAGTAGAAGTCACCTACGATGGTGGAACGACCTGGCAGACGGTTTATACGCTGAATCCCGATGCTGACGCGGCGGCACCGGCTAACATCGACTTCCGAAGCCGTCGAGTGATTCTCGATGTGGACAATCCTGCTAGCGGCGACATGCAGTTCCGCTTCAATTACACCGGTGACAACAATTGGTGGTGGGCAATCGATAACATTCTCGTAACCGGAGATGTTGCAGGACTCGCATCGCCCGGAATTGCAACCAGTGACTCGTCGACCTGGAATTTCGTTACCGTCGATGAGCGATCTCCGACTGTCGAGAGTGTCGTTGTTGCTTCATCTGCCTGGGATGCTGCCTTCATCGACACCATCGACGGAGGCGGGGCTGGCGCAGGCAACGCGCAGGGACTCGAGCTGCAAAGTGGTAGTTCGCCCCTGGTATGGGATGACATCAACACGATGTACATTCAATTCTCAGAAAATGTCCTAAATACAGTCGACGCGAATTTCGAACTGCGTGACAGCACGGGCGTTATCGACGCAAACATTAGTTACGACCCGGCGTCGTTCCAAGCAACCATTACCGTGGCGTCCCCGCTGGGCTTTGGCAAGTATCGCTTGGGGGTTTCTGATCAGATCACCGACGCGGCGGGCAACGCACTTGACGGTGATGGGGAAGGCAACCCCGGTGGCGTATTCGACCTTCGGTTCGACATTGTGCCGGGCGATGGCAACCGCGATGGTCGAGTCAACAGCCTGGACCTTCAAGCGTTTTCGGCGGCCTTCCTGGCGCAGGCAGGAGCTGATGACTACAACCCATTTGCAGACTGGAACGCAGACGGTCGCGTCAACAGTGCGGACTTGGCTGTCTTTTCCGAGAACTTCTTGAACAATCTTGGCACGCTGAGCGATCCTGGAGCAGCTTTTTCAGGCGGAGCTGGTAACGCGCCATCGGGCGGGTCAGGAAGCTGGGCTTCGGGTGCTTGGGGCTCTGCAGGCAGCGGCTCGCGGCCAAGCTCAGACGGGGCCGATGGGTTCTTTTCTGGATTGGGCGATGATGATGATGAGGAGGGTGGGTTGCTCTCCTTCTAGACAAACCTCTACGTCTAATTCCCGACAAGCGATCTAACTGGCATTCGTGCGGCATCTGCGAGTGCCCTGCAAGATGGTAGTGCTGGCAGTCTGCGTAAACCGTGCGTGCGGTCAGTATTTGCGAACGATGAAGTTTTCGTGGATGCCGCGCAGCAGTCTTAGTTTTAAATTGCGATGTCAAATTCTGAGCGGTAAAAAAATGAATCGACGCAATAAACCACCCTCTTTCACCGGAGGAGTGAGGTCATCCGCCAACTCAGGGAGCAATCGAGGCTTCACCACGATGACACAACGATTTGTAATGGGAGCAGTCTTGCTACTTACCGTGCTACCTTTGTCTGTGGGTTGCGGACCACCACCAATGCAATCGGTAAAGGGTACCGTCAGCTTCAATGGAAAGCCGCTTGCGAATTGCAAGGTTGGTTTCTCGCCGGACGTGGAAATATTCAATCCGGATCGACATGGCTACGGCGCGGGTCTGACCGAGGCAGACGGCAGCTTTACGATTCAGCACCCACAGGGCGTCGAAGGCATTTGGGCTGGCGACTACAAGGTCACGTTCGTTGCCTGGGTCGACCGAGCAGGAAAGCCGCTTGAACCGTTCGTAAAGCCAAGCGAGGTTGCCGGTGGTGTAAAGAATCTGTTGCCCGATGCGTACGAGTCGCCAAGCACTACGCCTGAACGTGTGACAGTTACCAAAGGCGAGAACGTATTCAACTTTAAGATCAATTCAAAATAGTTTTCAAAAGATAGGGATTTCCCAATGCGCCGCATCAGGACGCGTGGTTTCACGTTAGTAGAACTGTTGGTCGTCATTGCCATCATTGGCATTCTAGTAGGCCTACTTCTGCCAGCCGTTCAAGCGGCACGCGAGGCAGCCCGCCGCATGCAATGCTCGAATAATGTAAAGCAAATTGTCTTGGCGACACACAACTTCCATGACACCCACCGTGGATTTCCTATGGCTGCTGAGTTCGGCGTTGGAACCGGCTGGTCATCCTTAATCCTACCATTTATCGAGCAAGGCAATCTTTACACTACTCTGCATTTCCAGGAAGACGGAGAAGGCAACTACCAATGGGCTGCTCCCGTGCCTGGAATCGCTGGCGACGACATCCCTAACCACCCCAATCCGAATGTTCGCAAGTTCTTTGGTAATATCTGGGCCTGCGAACGTACTGTTCCAACCTATCGGTGCCCTTCTTCACCGTTTCCCGCCGCTGCAGCCGACATTTCGGGAGACAACTGGATTGTGCAGCGGAGAACACCTTCCAACTATCTTGGTTGTGTCTCAGGTGTGATCACAGACGATCGGCGACCACGAAATGTGGAACGGCCATGGGGTGGTTCCGGCACCGTTGAAGTCATTAGCGACCTTGACGGAATATTTATCCAGCAGATGAATCACCAACGCATCAAAATGAACGGTAAGAGCTTTGGGATGACCGGCAGCAAAATGGGTTCCATCACAGACGGCACATCAAACACCATTGCAATCGGCGAGGCCGAGCCGGATGTTTCAGTGATTCCGGACATGGGGCTGGTCCGAGAGAACAACGCATCGATGATGGGCCGCAAAGATCACTGGGCCTTTGGTAGCGACGACGTGGATACGACCAATCAAGGAGATATGTCAGAACTTCTTGGCTCAACGGGTGTGCGGATGAACTTCCCGAGAGCTCAGCCGGGTACACCAGAGTTCGCAGCCTACGAATTCAGTTTCGGTAGTAGCCATACTGGCGGCGCGAACTTCGGACGGGCAGATGGTTCGGTAACCTTTATCAGCGAGTCAATCGACCTCCAAACTTATAGCTGGCTGGGCAGTCGGAACGATGGTCAAGTTGTCACGCTTGAAAATTAATCCACGCCCAGTTCCCAAGCATCGTGTGCAATTCGTGCACATTATGCGAGAATAAAGCTTCCAGGTAAGTGCTTGGGCACGAGCCCTGCAGGAGATCCAATCCGCATTTCGCACGAGCACATCGATGTATCAGTATTTACTAGGCAATACACGAATTCTGCTCCTTGCAACTTGCTGCGTTTAGCTCTGAGGCTCCCCCCACCCTCCTTAAAAACATTTACAAACGCACAGCGATCGCACTGAGTCCCTTGTAAGAACGTCCGCAGATTTCCCAGATTGGTGGGCAGAACACTTTAGAACACTTTAGAACACGTCAAGAACGCCTTGTTCCGACGTAAACCCTTACTGAATAACGACTTAGGGCCCCCAGAACACTTAGAACACTTTTTCCGGATATATTACCCTATATATGTATATGCGTATTGCGCCTTATTACCCTATTTACTATTACGAAATATGCTTTTCCTATATGCGTACTTACAATAAAAGTGTTCTAAGTGTTCTGGGGTGCAAATGACCCTTGTTTTTATTGGGTCAAATGGCAGAACACTTTTTGAAATATCTGTTCTAAAAGTGTTCTAAGTGTTCTGGATTCTCGCGACCCGTGGCAGTTTGGCCGATCGCCAAATTGGCACCAAACCCCCAAATTCGGTTCTTGGGGAGGTGCCATATAGCCCAGAATGGCTATTGGCGGCATGAGAGCAGAATTCGGGAGATAGGTGTACCCCACCATCGGCAGGGGGCAATGCGGGGTATTCAAAGTTAGCCCAGAGTGGCTATTGGCCTCGATGGCAGAAGGGGCCACAAATCTAATTGTGGCCAGAGTCGCCGATCATGATTTTTGATTCTCCGGATAGTCATCGAACTCAGAACTTAGCCGAATTCCAAATCGATATCGTTTACCATTAGTCACCCTAGACTCTAGCCCCATCTTTTTCAGTTCTCGGCCGAACCCACTACTTGTGCGAACGGGGAAGCTGTTCTGCTGGCAGTAGAACTTATACGCTTGGTAGACGTCACCATTCACCTCTCGGAACTCCTCTCCCAATTCGCAATTCTCATCCACGAATTGGCCGACGATATTCATGTCTTTGCGGTACTCATTGATGGCCCTCTGCACGATCGGCGGCTCGGTCAGTCCCTCAGTCGCATAGAGCCTGTATCCCTCAAGAGCCCAATTCAAAATGCCAGGTAGCCCTTTAGGAATGTGAACCTCTTCAAGCTCCGTATCGAGGCCATCAAAGCATGCGTTAAATGGGCACAGTTTGACCCGTCGCCAAATGCCACCATCGGTTCCTCGGATGATGGGAAGATGGTTTGTAGACAGGAAGATCTTGTGGGTTGGCTCGAACTCCCAGAAGTCCTCTCTCATGCGGCGAGCGGAGATGGTATCACCGCCCGTTAGCATCTTGACCTGATTCTCATTGAGGCGGCAGTCCTGGTCGGTCTCCGAGGCAAATACGGCTCGTCGCCGGAATAGTCCCACGAGTGCAGTGGGGTGATCGCGGGGAACTGCCATGAGGACTTGTTGGCCGACAGACCTGGAGTATTCTCCGAGCAACTTGCACATCGTCCGGGAGAACACGCCTTTGCCGTTGCGGCCTTCGCCGAACATGATGAATAGGCTTTGGACGTCCATGCCAGTGAGGCACAAGCCTGCGATCTTCTGCATGTATTTGGCCAACTCCGGGTCCGGCAGTCCATCGTCTCCGACGAACACCTCCGTGCAGAACTGATCCCACCTTGGACAAGTTGCATCTGGCTGGTACTCCGCTCCAGCCAACAGTGTGTTCTTGAACCAGCGGCTATGATCGAGTTGCTCGAAAGAGCCATCCTCGTTTAGTTGCAATACGGCATTCTGGCAGTGAAACTTCCTCTTGTCAGCATCAAGGTCACGAAAGCTGCATCGGATATATTCCCTTGTCACCGACGGCAGGTCACGAAGACCTTTAGGGGATAAGTACCCCTTTGCCTGACTTCGAAGACTGTTTGCTGTTTTGTCGTCGATCTGGCCTTCCCGGAGCATTTTTTCGATCTCATCTTTGAGGTCGTCCACGACATCCTCCATACCCTTCATCAGCTTGCTCAGGCCATCAACAGCGAACTTCTTTCCATCCCAACTGGCCCATTTGTTCCACTCGGCTACATAGAAGAATTCACCGTTCGCTTTCTCGGCCAGACGCTTTGCGACATCAAATCCCGTATCAGGGTACTCGCGTCGTTTAGCTATACCCTCACCCAGGGTGCTTTGAGTGAGAGCGTCCTTATACCGCCGAGCAATCTGTTGTGGCTTCCACTTTGTGGGATAGTTTGGTTGGAGATCCAGGACGCTCTGAATGACCTTGCAGGCTTGCTCTTCTGAACATCCAGCTTGAACGCACTGTCTGCAGAGTTTGATTAGATAACCACTGCCGTCACCGCCCCACACCGCCTCAACCTTGGTGCATCGCCGAAGAGCTTCCTGGATGATGTCTGATTCGTCGAACTCGCTCAAGTCGACATGCTCTTTCTCCTCTACGGCGGCAGGCTCGTAGTACAGAGCGTCAATCAGAAATTGCTTCGGTCGAGCACCGTCTTTAGGCCAAAGTGTCTTGACGAGTTTTGGCTGTTTGGTTTTGTGGTTGTAAGTTCCTGGGACTCGAAGAATCCGGCAGGGATCTTTCAGCCGATCGTACTTGAAGCCCTGACTCTGAGACCAGGCGAGGATCTGGTCGTTGAGCCCTTCCAAATTCCGCATGTAGGCTTCTAGTTGTTTAGGATCTTTGACTTTCCAGGGCCCACCGAATTGCCAATAGATGTGAAAGCCACCACCTGTGAAAATGATCTCGGAGGGCTTTGGGACAACCTTTTCCGAATTTAGCATCTCCGCAACTTGTTGTAGAGTCGGCAGCTTCTCTGAGGCGGCATGGACCCCCTCACAGGTGTCCAGGTCGGCAAAGAACCCAGGCATCAGTCGGCAGTGTTCGTTTCCGCCACGTTTGCCTTGTGGTGGCTCGGCCATTAGGCCCACGTTGAAATAGACGTGCTTGTCTCTGTGGGCCTGTTTGAAGTCCTCGATCTCTTGCCGAGTGCTCACCCGAGTCGGCTGGCCCAGGCGACCACCCTCTGGGCGGCTGTAGAGCTGGATCTTCGCTTCGTCAGTCACATGCGGCAAGTAAAAGTCGAATAGATCAATGTATTCCATCCGTGTGGCTCCTATGCTCGCAGTTGATAAGCTTCGTGCAATGCTCAGATGCAACTGCGAGCAATGGAACTGGCAGTTGAGCTCGGCTTGATCTGCAGGTTTGCTGGTTGGAATGGGTTATTGGAAACGCTGCTTGAGGAACTGTTAGACCTGGCATATTTGTGCTCCTGTACGCCAAAGACTGCTTAGTGCGACGAACATATTGCCGCCGGAGAAGTGCTTCAACTAGCCGTGGATGTTTCGGTATGAAGCCGGGATAACGGCCTGGATATCAGTTGATGCCGAGTTCACGATTTAGAAGTGCACGGGTCTTGCTGACGCTGGTCTTGCAAGCGCCTTGCCGGCTGCATTCGTCGATAAACTCGCGTACGGCTTCGACTGTTGTGAGACGCCGACCGCCGACCATAAAGGTCTGAAGCCTAGTTCCCTTGCAGCCCTTGGTAGCCCACCTCCAGCACGTGCTCGGATGCGGACGACGACCGGTTACGGCTTCAAATGCTGACGGGATCTGTAGATACTTCGCCATTAAGAAATACTCCTCGTACCGAGAGAAACAGCAACAACATTCGTTGCATCGATACAAGAGTTTCGCATATCCGATTACAAAAATCGGTATAGAGAAGGTGCGCAACAAGTGCTCAGAAAGTGCACAGTTTGTTTCCTACATGTGCTTAGAAAGTCCATTTCGGCGAGATTAAGTGGCGGCTAGACTGGAGGTTGAGCAATCAAAATCAGTTCTCCAGTGATTTCGCACGCTCTAGCCCTTCAGTAGTCAAAAAATGCCCCATGCCGCGTGAAGCACGAACAAGTCCATAATGTTTTAGGCGTGCGAACGCCCGTTTTCCCTCTCCCTCGTAACCAACCTTCGCCAGAATATCCTTTGCCGAGAAAAGCGAATCCTCAGTAGCGCGCAGCTCTAGCATTGCAGTGAGAATATCTCTGTCATTGTCGTTTATAGGTGCCGGCTGTCTCGTAGCTTGTTTCGATTCGTCCGAAGGTCTTTCTGGCCGATATCGAATAAGGTCATCAATCATCTCTGTGATCGGTTTGGGAAACTCAACTCTCCAAGTTGGGTCGTAATCGGCTTGTAGCACCTCTAGCCCGTCGAAGGAAAGCCAATCTAGGGCCGTGCGAATGGCATTTGCTATGGCCACACCGAGTTCGCCAGTTGGCAGATCATAAAGCTCTATGCCCTTCAACTGCTTTGCTGCAGTATCCACCACCTGACAATCACCTGCACCGTACGCATGCTCAAGCGTTTTCTCAATGTCTAAAACGTGCAAGAAAGCAATCGCTTTTTGCCATTGAACGTAGTCGTTGTGATGCTCTAGCATTCAAAGAACTCCGATTTGTTGGCGAGGACGAATGGATCACCCAATCCGGCTGGCAACGTCAATTGCCTTCAGCTTATCAGCTTCAGCATACACTTGCGTGACCCCGACCTCACTATGGCCAAGTATCACACTTGCCGCATCTAGCCCGAACTGCTTACGGATTTCCGTCGCGGCATTGTGTCGAAGCTGATTTGGAGACCATGTCTCGAGGTTTGCTCGCTTGCAAGCATTCCTCATGGCCTTTCCATAGCTCTGCGTGTCGTAACACTCTCCGGGTTGTTTTCGCGGCTTTCGGGCGACATTCGTCCCAGGGCGATTTCCGCAGCTCATTGGTGTCGCTCGATTGGCTGCAGCGAGTGCACGACGCTGACGTTCTGATTCAATCGGAGAAAAGCAGTAGCTATCAGGCTCTCTGTCTTCTAGGTAAGACTCGAGTACCTTTTGTGCCTTTGGCCCCACGTAGATAATTCGATCTTTGCCTCGATGAGCCGTTTTGTGTTGAACAAGGCTTACCGTCCAAACTTCAGAGCTACGGTCTACCATCGCTGGCTTGATGCTGCAGACTTCACCAGGCCTACATCCTGTCAGCTGCTGAAAACGCACCATGTCCGCGAGTACAGGGGTCAAGTGCTCCAGCGTCGCCGAAACTAGTTGCTCATCAACGCATGTCACTGGTGGAGCTTCCTTGGCTTCACAGCGGCCCATCTGCAGCGGCTGGACACACTGGAGGGCAGTCACAGCCTCAGCCGGCACCATCCCTTCACTAACGGCCCACCTGATGATCCGCAACGTCCGTTTCATTTGCTTGTTGACATATTGCCTCGTGCGACTGCGGACATTCTTTGCCTCACCGTTTTTCTTAAGCTGTGGCGCTGGAGGAGTTAACCACCAATTCCGAACAGCCTTAAACTCTTTGACGCCGAAACTGGAGGCGGGAATGTTCCCGTAGAGTTCTGCCAGCGGCCGAACCACGAGCTTGAAGTTGGCAAATTCTGAAGAGTTTTTGTAATAGGCCTTTGCGTACCTGAGATAGGCCAGCAAAACATCTTCAAACAACAGCGCATCAGAGCTCTTGCCAAATGAGTCGGGGTGACCAGACGCGCTGTATTCGGCAATCAGTCGGCCATAGGCCTGCTTGCTTTCAGGGGTGCCGTATTTGCCCAGTAGATGGTCCTTGCCATTAATTGTGACTCGGGCTTGGCCGCTAGAGTGCTTGCGGTAAGAAGGTACACGCATCTCAGAACGCTCCTGGAATGGGAACCGGGAACTTTTCCCGATTCAGATTCTCAATTAGTGCGCTCTGACAAAGTGTCAGGAATTCGTTTTGACCAACGAATCGCTTAGTGAAATTAGAGCACGCCCGATAGGATTCGAACCTATAACCCTCGGTTCCGAAGACCGATGCGCTATCCAGTTGCGCCACGGACGCGTCAGAGAAGCAAATTCTAGGAAAGCTACGGTCGGCTGGCAAGGCGAGCTAGCCTGATTGCTGGCGGCTTTTTAAGGTCGGTCGAGCGGTAGTACAGCCCTTGGACGCTCAAAATAGAGGTAATTCTAGACGGCAGATCAATCGGGCCGCCTTTAGACGGCTACTGAGTAAGGCCGCCGTAGTGGGCTGATCAATTAGGCCGCTGTAGTATGCCGAGCAGTGTGGGCCGAACAGTGGAAACCGAACGTTGGGGACCGAAAAATGCGGCCGAGCAATGGGGGCCGAGCTATATGGGACCGAAGAGTGCGAACCGAGCATTGGAACCGATGGGCAAGGCCGAGCGGTAGAGCGCCTAGCAGTGGTGCCTCTGCAACGGATCGCGTTGGTTGGGACCGCGGGGAAGCTACTAGCAGGCTTGCAACCGCGAATAAACTAAGGATGTAAAAGTGTCATTGGGCGCTGTGTCCCGCGAACCGCCATCAGGTCACCCAGAATGGATGAGCTGCTTCAAAACACACCATCGGGTTTGTACTGCCCTGCTGGCGATTTCTACATTGATCCGCATAAGCCGGTGCGGCGGGCCCTCATCACACACGGGCATGCCGACCACATCACGTGGGGATGCGAGAAATACCTTGCTGCGGCCGCCGGTGAGCCGATTATGCGAATGCGACTGCAGGCTGGAGCGAACCTGCAGTTGCTGCAGTACCGAGAAGCCTTAAAAATCTCTGGTGTAACGATCAGCTTTCATCCCGCTGGTCATATCTTGGGCTCGGCAATGGTGAGAATCGAGCATCGCGGACGCGTGGCCTTGATCACCGGTGATTACAAGATTGCCGATGACCCGACGTGTGCCGCCTGGGAACCGGTGCAATGCCATCTAATGGTCACCGAGACGACATTTGGTTTGCCGGTCTACCGCTGGCCGGATCCCGCAAAAGTTCAACAGCAGATTAACGATTGGTGGCGGTCCGCGCGAGAGCAGGGCAAATGCGCTCTACTCTATGGCTATGCAATCGGCAAAAGCCAGCGGTTGCTGGCGATGCTGGATCCAGCGATTGGTCCGATCTATTGCCACGGGGCAGTTCACAAAGGCAACGAGGCCTACCGTGAGGCGGGCATTGAACTTCCTCACGCGGAGTACGTCGCGCACACTGAGAAGCGAGATTGGGCTGGAGCACTAGTTTTAGCTGTCCCCAGTGCTCATCGCACGCGCTGGTCGAAGCGTTTCGGAGCTTCGACGACAGCGTCGGCAAGTGGCTGGATGGCAGTGCGTGGTGTTCGCCGGCGGAGGAGCGTCGATCGCGGATTCGTGATTAGCGATCATGTAGATTGGCCGTCTTTGCTAGACGCCGTTTCCGCCTGTGATCCCGAGAGAATCTGGACGACTCACGGATACTCCGATGCAGTTGCCAGATATTTCCGCGAGGCGGGACGTGACGCACAAGCGCTCGACGGTTACATGCGTAGCGACAATGACGAATCGCCAGAGTCTTGGGACGGCGAGGGTTCAGCCGAATCCCGCACATCAGTTTCGACCGACATGTCGGCCGAAGAGACGGCAGGGAGTGACGCGCGGTGAAGAAGTTTACGCAGCTTTTCCTTCAGCTCGATCAGACGACGAAGACCAACGCCAAAGTAGCCGCCATGCGCGATTATTTTTCGCACGCCAACGCGGCAGACGGTGCTTGGGCCGTTCATCTGCTCTGTGGTAACAAATTGCCAACAATCGTGGCTCGCAAGTTAATTCGAAGTTGGACCGCCGAGTATTGCGAGGTTCCGACGTGGCTGTTCGAGGAGTGCCATCATACGGTCGGCGATCTAGCAGAGACACTTGCTCTGGTTGTTCCATCGGTAAACAACGAAGGTAACGAGCAAGGGCTGGAAGAGGTAATCCGCCAGCAGCTTCTTCCCTTGCGTCGGCTGGATGAAGGCGAACAGAAAACAGGTTTCTTGAGGTTGCTTTCGAGTTTCGAACGCGACCAACTGTTCGTCTTGATGAAATTGATTACCGGTGGATTCCGCGTCGGAGTAAGTCGAGGACTCGTCACCAGAGCACTGGCGGAGGCGTTTGAGCTCCCGACGAACGTTGTCGCGCACCGCCTGATGGGCAATAGAGCGCCGGACGCTTTCAATTTCCGAAGGCTTGTGGATCCGGACGCTGCAGAGACGGCAATCAGCCAGCCGTATCCATTCTGCTTGGCCCAGAGTCTATCCGCGGCGGCTGACGTCGAGACGCTGGGAGCACCGCAAGAATACTTCGCGGAATGGAAATGGGATGGCATTCGTGCTCAACTCATTCGGCGGCAGGGCCAGACTTTTTTGTGGTCGCGCGGTGAAGAGTTGATGGAAGATCAGTGGCCAGAACTTAATACTGCATCTGAACAAATCCCGAACGGAACCGTCCTTGACGGTGAGATTCTGGCCACAACAGACGAAGGCGAAATCCTGCCTTTCTCGAGCCTACAGCGGCGTATTCGACGAAAAACTGTTTCAAGAAAACTGTTGTCGGAAGTTCCGGTCGCGTTCCTGGTTTTTGACATACTGGAATGCGAGGGGATTGATGTTCGAGACCGGCCTTTATTCGAGCGACGTCAGGCACTACTTTCGGTACTTGACGAACGAAATCGCAAAATCCGGCCCACCGAAGTGTTCGATCCACGTAGCTGGCAAGAACTGGTCAATATCCGCCAAGGCAGTCGTGATGAGCGAGCGGAAGGCGTAATGATTAAACGCCGCGACAGCGTGTATGGCGTAGGCCGCCAGCGCGACATTTGGTGGAAATGGAAAGTCGATCCGATGACCGTCGACGCCGTTCTCATTTATGCCCAAAAAGGACGTGGAAAGCGAGCAAATCTCTTCACCGATTACACTTTTGGAGTGTGGAAGGATGGTGACCTTGTGCCTTTTGCGAAAGCGTATAGCGGTTTGAGCGACGCCGAAATCGCCAAGGTCGATCGATTCGTACGGCAACATACCGAAGATAAATTCGGTCCGGTGCGGCGCGTTGATCCGCAGCTGGTTATGGAATTGGCGTTCGAGGGAATTCAACGTAGCTCGCGTCACAAGAGCGGTATCGCCACTCGTTTCCCTCGGATCCTGCGTTGGCGACATGACAAGTCCGCGCAGCAAGCCAATACGCTCGACGATGTTCTACAGCTGCTGGATGACGGCAAAGCGTAGAATGCGATGCCGGACGCCTTGTGAGCACGTTCGTCGCTACAAAGCACGAAAATCGCCAGTGATGAAACCGACGGCTGGAGCACCTCGCTGAAGCCCAACCATTGAATGATCAAAGAATGGCTTCAATGTTCTCAGTTGGCCGCCCAATGGCCGCCTTGCAATTGTGAATGACGATTGGGCGTTCAATTAGCCGTGGATTCTCGCTTAGGACCTCGAGCCATTCCTGTTCTGACAAGTCGCGATCGGCAAGCTTTAGTTCCTTAAACAACGCCTCCTTCCGACGAACGATATCCGCCGCCGAAACGCCAAGTAGTCTGACGATCTCCCCCAGCTCCTCAGGTGTCGGCGGTTCATCGAGATAGCGCACTTCTTGAAAGTCGATACCACGATCTTGCAGTAGCTTGACCGCTTGGCGAGATTTCGTACATCGCGGATTGTGGAGGATTCTAGTCATCAAGGAATGATCGTCGTCAATGAAACGGGATTGTGAAAAGAGGAGTGGTGTCCACCGATTGCATAAAGCTGCATGAGGATAGGTTACGTTCACGCAGTCTCAATATGGCGGACCTGCAGTTCTGCTACAACCGGACTGACCAGCACAATCCGCTACGCCGCGGTGACTTGCGCACAACGTGCAAACCGAGATTGAGCACAATGTGCAATCCAATCCGGCCGCGCGAATTGACGCATCGGGTTATCGAAAAGCCCATTGAAAAGAGGGAAATGCAGGCGTCACTTGCTCAAATGTGCAGCTTCAAAACGCGCAAGCCATCAAACAGCGTCGCAAGATTCGAATAGCAGCTATGATAGACTCCGGACGGCGAGCTGCGATCCATTGGATCATAGTGAAGCGTTCTTAGCACTGTGGCATAGGCGTCCTGCAATTGCCCTTGAGGCTCAGACTTTAGAAGACAAACGCCTGTATTGGAAAGCAAGCGAGCGAAAGTGGCGGTACGACCAAAAACACTGGCATTGCTGGCAGCCGCCTTTGTCATTGCAGCCTCATTTCAAGTTACAACGACAACGTTCGAGGCATTAGGAGCGGGCGCTCAAGTGTCCGATCCTGCACAAGAAAACGGCAGCACGGAAGACAACGCTGGTTTTGACGAACTGGAAGCAGCAACAGTCAAATTCCAGGCAGAGTTGGCTCGCCTGGCCGAGATCTGCGATTCTCTTAATCTGCATGCCGAGGCAGCTTACACGCGCAAGTGGAGCGTACCTCAGAGGACGGATCAACTGGCGCTGTATCTACCACTAGCCGAAGTCCCCGAAGCAAAGACGCCGAATGCGGCGCGATGGTTAAAACACTTTCATGCAGCGAGACAGTCTTACGCCGAAGCGCTGTTCGTTGCTGCCAAGTCTGTTGTAGCCCGTGACGAAGCTGCCGCCTACCGTATTTTGTGGCGTTTACTACGTGAAAACCCCGACCATCCGGGTGCGAGAAAGGTATTATCCGGGCTGGTGGCCTCAGCAACCGCCAACCCACGTTTGCGCAAAGGAACAGCCGCCCTTTCCGATTTGGGCTGGGCTCCACGGAGTTACTACAGTGTCAATTCTCGGCACTTCAATCTGGTGTCGAATGCAGATTCAGATTCAACCAAGGTGCTAGCCGCTCAGCTCGAGCAAACTTTCGTGCTCTGGACGCAAATCTTCTACTCGGCTTGGGCTGAACCTGGAACGCTTGCCGCTGGGCTTAGCAAGGCTGACCCTGTCACGATTAACTTTCCGCGGAACCGGGATAAGTTCCGAGTCGTCTTGATGAAAGATCGGGAAAGTTACCTGGAACTTCTTGGTGCATCCGAGGAAGCGGCCGGTGCAAGCGTGGGCTACTACTGGCCAGCTGGCAAGCAGTCGATATTCTACGCCAGCGATGAACTTGAACTCACACTCAACCACGAATTGACGCACCAGTTTTTCGCCGAATCGGCACGCGAGCTTGATAAGAAGAGTACCGTCGGCGAATCTGGCGATTACTGGATCGTTGAAGGGATCGCGATGTATATGGAGTCACTATCGCGGCACGAAAACCACTGGACGGTCGGCGGTTGGGAGTCAGCCAGGCTTCAAACGGCCCGGTATCGCGGTGTTCGTGACGGATTCTGGATTCCGACCGAGCGACTGAGCAGCAGTACTTTGGAAGGCTGGAAAGCCGATCCGCAGATTTCGTTGCTTTATACACACGCGGCAGGCTTGACCCATGCATTGATGGATGACCGGCTCGGAAAACCCACTCGCTCGGCAACCATTTCAGCAATCGGTGCGCTCTACGCGGGACGTCGCCTTGGCAAGACTCTGCTGCAGCCGTTTGGCATCGATGAGACGACGTCCAAAAACAACTACCAAGACGCCTTGCTAGTAACAGACGCCGATGTCATTGGACTGAGTGAGAGCAAAAAGCAAGTCGATGAACTTGTGTTGGTAGGGAGTAGGCTCACCGCCGACAGCTGGAACGACCTGACCGCCCAGTCGCAGGTTCGTTGGCTAGATGTTTCGTTCAGCAACGTCTCCGAGCAAGCACTTGCACGTTGGCTTTCCGGGTCCCAGAAGCTCGAGCGACTAAGCGTCGAAGGTACTCAGCTCTCGGGCGTTGCGGCTGCGAGCGGGCGAAAACTACAGACGTTGACTGAGCTCGATTTATCAGATACCGGCCTGACCGACGCACAGCTCCAGGCCTTACAGGGTCACCCTACACTGGAAGTCCTGTGGCTGACTCGCACCCAAGTCACTGATGAAGCCTTGAGTACTATCCGGTCGCTGCCCCAAATACGCTTGGTCGATGTTACTGGCACTGCCGCCACCAGCACAGCTTGGCAGCAATGGCGCCAGTAGAAGCGTGAAACCGAGAAACTTAAACACAGTAAATCTGTGACACGTAACAGATCTGTGAATCCCAGCCTTGACGGTGGAATTCTCATCAACCGCGCTGCAACACCTGCCCTACAAAACCTGCTACATTCTCGACAACACCAGCCCTACCTTCAATAACACCTGCTTGCAACCCGAATCGCATGAGTCAGATGATAAGAGAAACTTCACAACTGTATCGCACTTGTTATTTGTGTTTGGCTACTGCCATGTTGTTTACACCCGCGGTTGCTCAGGAAACGGCCCCCACGGCCCGCTCCAGCACAAAAGCGGCCAACTCAGCAAAGCTCATCTTCCACGATGACTTCCAACGCAATGAATCGCAGGAAGAACGCGAGGAGTTGGGCGGAAAGTGGTCAACGAACAGTACCAAGAGGGCGAATGGCAACAAACAACTTGATTTGCGCGATGGCGCTTTGTACATCTACCGCCACAAAACGGCCGACCATGGTGTGTCGCTGGTACACCCTGCCAAATACCGCGATTGCAGAGTGGAATTGCGTTTCCGTTTGGATGAACGCAGTGACGACATTGGGATCGATTTCGCGGATTTAACTTGCAAAGAAGTGCACGCGGGACACATCTGCAAAGTCAACTTCCGACCGGACGGGATCGAGATCCTCGATTTCAAATATGGTCGGATGAAGAAGTCCTATCGTGACGCAGCCAGAGCCGGCAAAGCGACCGAGGCCCAGAAGACCGAAGCGGCGAAATTTCAGCGCAAATTCAAGCAGGCCATCGAACTCGGCAAATGGCATTCGGCAGTTGTAACCATTCGCTCCGATACGCTAAGCGTTTCTTTGGATGGAAAAGACGTGGGCTCCTTCCGTTCTCCCGGGATAGCCCACCCCGCCAAAGACACCATTCGCTTCTCGGCACGTGCCAACGCTTGGATGGATGACGTAAAGATGGTCGCGTTGACAGAGCCGACCTAATCGTGCGGCTGCGAGGCTCGCGTAAATTTCCAGTTGAGCCACTCTAGTTGGTCGACTTGCAATCGACGCGGGACTCCGGATGCCTGGCGGGCCGATCGCGCACCTTGCCGTAGCGTGCATTGAGTTCCCACCGGCTACTCTTCGACCGGGTACACCCACAACTCGCCCTTTTCGGGTTCGAAGCGATACTCGGCGCCGTCGGGCAGCTCGGGCAAGGTCAACCGATTTGCCGCCACAATCTTCTCCATGAACTCATCGTGGTCCTTTGGCATTCTGCCTTCGAGTGCCTTGAACATACTGAGGGCTTTTGGGATATGGATATCCAATACGATCTGCTGCCTGACCTTAAAGAGGACTTTGGCCGGTCCCGCAATTATGTCGGGTTCGTCTTTGAGGCTCTGCCCTTGCTTTCCAACACCCGCCGTAGCCTTTTGGGCGGTTACGTTCTCTTGCGGTTCCGCGGCAGGGGGGGCGTCAACCGTTTTTTCGCCACAACCAACGACCAGCAGCGTCAGCAGGGCCGCAGCTGGATAGATGCGATTCGCGGTAAAGTTCATCATATTCATATTCCCTTGGTTCAAGACTATCGCAAACGCAACTGCCAGATTCTAACCGTTGCTCGCACTGGCGGAGGATCGCCTTGCCTCCTTTGAAGTCAAAAGCTGTTCGCGCCGACGAGAATCGTCCCTAAAGTCAATGCCTGCAATCGATCCGGACGTGTAGGACTTGTGGCTTTTCGGGGCGACTCGTATCATTTCGACTTGGTTTTCTTTGCTCAAGCTGCAAAACCACCCTTTGTAACTGTTTCCGCTGTAAATACGAGTGTGCGGTGTTGGCTTCTTTCGGTCGAAAATCGCTGAAGTTCTTGCTGATTGTGACTGCGGTTGCTTGTGTTTTCGCGGCCGTACCGCGCGGCATGTTGGCACAGGACGAAAATCCGGCATCTGAGGTGTCTACGACTGAAACTGAATCCCAACCGTCCTCGGGTGAAACGCCTCTGGATGAGGATGCTGCCACCGAGCCCGGACCAACTGGCGTAATGGGATTCCTGGGTGAGTTTTTCGCAAATCCGCTCAACTTGATCCTGCTGAGCGCAATCCTATTCATGTTTATTGTGGTGCGCCCGCAGCAACGCCAGGCAAAGGAACTGCAAGCCGCTTTAGCGGCGCTGAAGAAGAACGATAAAGTCGTAACCACCAGCGGAATCCACGGCGTGGTCATATCGGCCAGCGACGGAGATCCGACCATTGTGATACGCATCGACGAAAACAGCGGAGCTCGGTTGACCATTAATCGCGAGGCTGTCTCGCGAGTGGTCGATCCCGGTTCCAAATCGGACGCGAAGCCTGACGCTAAGAAATAGTCTGCACTGCTACCGTCGCTTGACTGGATTCAGGCGAGCTGGGGCAGCGCTTTACCAAACGAACTCGTGCATTGAAGAAGTAGCCAAGTTTGCTTTTGATGCAAGCTTGCCATGCCTAAGGGAAATCGATGGACCTCCTTCTTACCAACGTGCTTACGACCGCTTTACTGCTTGGCCAAGCGGAAGATGGCAGCGCGTCTGCAGCAGCAACTGCTGTCGGAAACGCTGCGGAAGCTTCTGCGTGGCAGGTGTACGGCATCAACATCGCCATCGTCTTGGCGATCTTTGTATTGCCGTTCATCATCAGCCACTTTGTCACGCGAGCGGTCCGCATGCCCAGCCACTCGACGCGGGTCGGCTTCATGCTGGCAACGATTTTTGCCGCACTTATCTTCGGTTATCAGAGCGGTTTTCAGCTCCCGCCGAGCATCGAAATGAAGGGCGGAACGATCTTGGTCTACGGGATCAAACCCAACGAAGGCGGTCAACCGATCAAGGCTTCGGCACTATCGTCGTCATTGAACACACGGTTGAATCCATCTGGTACGCAGGACATGCTGATCCGCCCAATGGGTGAGTCACAAATCGAGATCATCGTTCCTGAAACCGATCCGATGGCGCTCGCGACGCTTAAGGAACGGTTGCAAAAATCGGGAGCACTCGAATTCCGCATTGTTGCAAACTTCCGTGATCATTCGTCGATCATCGACAAGGCCAGAGCACAAGCGGCGGAGTTGGAAACGCCAGTTTCTGACGTAGTCGATGATGAAGGAAAAGTAATCGCGCGTTGGTACCGCGTTGGCCGTGATGCAAAGAAAAACGCTGACGGGGTCTATGCACTTAGAACGGATATCTTGCGCGGCTTTGTTCGAAACCCTTTTACGGGTCAGATCATCACGCAACAGGAACTCGCCGGACTCACTGGCGAAAACTCAGACGTCGAGAAATTCCTGATTGCCAGCGGCAATGAAGAAGTTGACTTGCTGATGGCATTTCAGCGTGGTGGCCGCGATTATGCCGTCGTACTCGGCGACGATCTTTCGAACGCTCAGGAAACATTCAATCAACAAACGGGCAACCCAGAGATTTCGTTCAGCCTCGGCGGTGATGGCAGTCTAAAGATGTCGAAGCTGACTGGCCTGAACAATCCGGATGCCGATGGATTCAAGCGACAAATGGCGATCATTATGGACAAGAAAGTCATGTCTGCGCCTGAACTCAATTCGACCATTAGCAGCCAGGGTGTCATCCAGGGTAGGTTCACGATCGAAGAAGTCAGCGAGGTGGTCAACATTCTGCGTTCTGGTCGCCTGCCCGCGACACTTAGCGATGAACCAATCAGCCAAGAGACGATCGGTGCTGGGCTCGGCGAATCAACCATCACGAAGGGCACAACGGCATCGTTGTGGGCCGTCGTTGCCACTTTCGCTTGTATCCTGGTTTACTATCGCTTTGCTGGCATGGTCGCTTCGCTCGCGTTGGTAATCAATGGACTGTTAATCTTCGGGATCATGATCCTCATTCAACAGCCGCTGACACTCGCTGGACTGGCCGGTTTGGTGTTGACGGTCGGTATGTCGGTCGATGCGAACGTCTTGATCTTTGAACGGATCCGAGAAGAAAAGAACAAGGGTTCAGCGCCTCGCATGTCGATTCGAAACGGATTCGACCGAGCTTTTACTACCATCATCGACTCGAACTTAACGACACTCATTGCTGCCATCGTTTTGTACTGGATTGGTACAGAACAAGTCCGTGGTTTCGCCGTAGCCCTGATCATCGGCATCATGACCAGTATGTTCACCGCAACATTCTGCTCGCGAATCATCTTTGAGATTTGTGAGAAGCTGAAGATGGTTAGCCTTTCGATGTCCGATGGCGTTGGCTTAATCAAGGATAAAATGCTGGGAGTCGCCGAGTTCAACTTTATGGGTTTCCAGAAGTTGTCGCTGGTCGTGTCGATAACTCTGATTACCGCTGGCATCGCGGCTGTGGTTCTCCGGGGCAAGGACTTGCTGAATATCGATTTCACGGGTGGCACAAGCGTCGTCTTCCAGCTGACGCAGGCTGCGGAGACCGAACAGCTGCGTCAGATCACCCAAGAGATTTTGGTCTCTGAGTCCGACGAGTCGCCGGTTCAGTCGACGCTCGTGAAGATCGAGAAAGAACCCGTGAACACGGTCTACCGGCTCGTTACTAGCCTGCAAGATCCCGATGAACTCGCCAAGCGAGTGATCAACGGATTCAAAGAGAATCAGATTGAAGTCATCACTTACGAAGTGGAATACAGCGCCGCACCAACAGGCGCCAGTCTTGCGCCAAGGAGCAAGTTCAAATTTGTTTCACTCCAAGAAGATCCACCGGCCGAGGCTGCGGCTGGAACCGATGTAGACGCTGCTCCTACCGAACAAGACGAGGGAGAAGGGGCAACCACTGGCGAAAAAGAGACGGGCGAGCCCGAAGCCGCCGCCCCGAGCTTGGTCACGTCTGTTTTTGAGGTGAACTTCGGCGGAAGTGATGGCGAAGAAGCGGAGTATAGTGGGCCGACCTTGGTTCAGAAGATTCAGACAACGGCTAAGGATCTGGGCATCACCATGAACGATGCTCGGGTCTCTGCCATCCCGTCACCCAGACCATCGAACTGGACCCCAGAGGACTCAGCCGGATATCCAACCTGGAAGGTTTCGATGCCCGTTTCGCAATCCGACGGAGAGAAGATCCTTGCCACCATCGAAACAGAGCTAGCCTCTAATCCCAAATGGCTTTCGCTTTCCCGTATCCAGGGGCGAGTCGCTTCCGAGATGCAGAACCGAGCCATTGGTGCGATCTTGGTCAGCCTAATCTTCATCGTGGCTTACATCTGGTTCCGATTTCAGAAAGTCGCCTACGGCCTGGCTGCTGTTGTCGCTCTTGTGCACGATGTCTTGATTACTCTTGGTGTTATCGCCCTTTGCCACTGGCTATCGGGCCCACTTGGATTCTTGATGATTGAAGACTTCAAGATTGGTCTGACAGAGGTTGCGGCGTTTCTGACGATCATCGGTTACTCGCTCAACGACACAATCGTGGTCTTCGACCGAATCCGTGAGGTTCGGGGCCGGAGTCCTCGGTTAACGCCAGAAATGGTGAACACCAGCGTGAACCAGACTCTCAGCCGGACGCTGTTGACATCGGGCACCACACTGTTGACCGTCCTGTTGCTGTACATCTTCGGCGGAGAAGGTATTCACGCATTTGCGTTCGCTTTGCTGATCGGCGTGTTGGTCGGTACCTACAGTTCGATCTTCGTGGCCTCGCCGGTACTCCTTTGGATCACCAATCGGGAAGCAGCCAAAAAGGGCCGTACTGCAACGGCGTGAGGCAGTCTTCATTAGCGGAAAAACGTTTTTCGTAGTCGGTCATTCGTAGAGGGGCAATCGGAGACGATTGCTCCAAGATTAAAGATTGGCCGAACACCGCTCAGCACGATTTGCCCTATCGCACTCGAACCCGACTGTGGCAAAGAATCTTCCAAGATCGCTGACCCTACTCGCCGCAATCGTACTGGCGATCAGCCTGATTGTGCGCACGCTTGACAGCGTCCCAGAGGACCAATCTCCAGCTATCTCAAGACGTCCCGAGTTCAAACTGGATGTGAACTCGGCAACCGTCGCCCAACTAGTCAGCATCCCGAGAGTTGGTCCGAAAATGGCTCGTCGAATTGCACAGTATCGCAACCAACATGGACACCTCGATAGTCTCGACCAGCTGCTGGAAGTCGATGGCGTCGGCCCGGCAACACTCGAAACGCTCAGCGTCTATCTGACTGCAGATTAACCCGGATTATGCATCTGGTACGCAGGCCGGAGGCAACGAACGGGCCGAACGACCGGCAAAATCGTAACAGCTGCTTTTGCTTGGGATCAGAATTCTGTCGGGCTGATCTTAGCCCAACGAAGCACCCGGCGCCGTGGTTGGACCAACCTACTATTCACTTAGATTCCAACCATCTTGCGCTTGTCTGGGCGCGACCGTGCGTATTGATTTAGTCATCGTCATTAGGTGGTTAAGCACTAGCATCCTGGAGCAGAAGTAGCGATGGACAATGGCCTGTTGAGTCAAGCGTCAGCCGCAGAAGACTATCAAGCCACGGTGTTGGATTTTTCACGGCCGAACTCTCCGGATGGGCAAGCGGACCATTGCAAGATTTTGCACCTCATCAATGGCGAACACTTCTCGGGAGCCGAGCGAGTTCAGCAATTGCTGGGCAAGCGTCTGAATCAATTCGGGTACGATGCCACCTTCGCATGCTTGAAGCCAGGAAAATTCCGCGAACAATGCAATCTGCGTGAGCGACAGATTCGTGACTTCCCAATGTCCGGGAAGTTTGACACACGTGTAGTTTCCGGTCTTTCGAAACTGGTCGAAGCAGAACAATTCGAGATGCTTCACGCCCACACACCCCGCACGGCTCTCATCGCAGCATTGGTAGCGAGACGTACGCAGCGCAAGTGGGTCTACCATGTCCACAGCCCGACCTCTCGCGATAGCACGCGTGGACTTACCAATCGGATCAACGGTTGGGTTGAGAAGTTTGCGATTCGCAATTGTTCGCGATTGTTGACGGTTAGCAAGAGCCTGCGTCGGGAGATGCTTCGACAAGGTGTTCCACGCGAGCGGTTGGCCGTCGTGCCAAACGGGGTTCCAGAGTTTACGCCTATCGATGCTAGTCAGCGGACACATCGCAATGCCTGGCGACTTGGCCTGGTCGCTCTGATGCGTCCTCGCAAGGGTGTTGAGATCGCACTCGAGGCCTTGTCAAAATCAAGCAAGCGCGAATCGGTAACGCTGGACCTTATCGGGGGTTTCGAAACGCCCGAATACGAAACACAGATCAAGTATTTGATTACTCGGTATGGCCTTGAGGACCGTGTTCGACTACTCGGCTTCCAAAGCGACGTCGCTGAGTGCTTCAGAGAACTCGATGCACTATTGCTGCCCAGCTTGTTTGGCGAAGGAATGCCGATGGTCGTTTTAGAAGCTCTGTCGGCTGGAGTGCCTGTTATCGCCACGCGCGTCGAAGGTACACCAGAGGTCGTTAGACATGGCGTCGAAGGTCTGTTCGCACAGCCTAGAGACGCAGCAGACTTTGCAAATCAGATCGACTCCCTCACCGCAGACCGCACTCGCTGGCTCGAGCTAAGCAAAAATGCACTTGCCCGCCATCGCAAGTGCTTCAGTGATTCTGTAATGGCTGGCGGTGTTGCCCGTGCATATGATCGACTCCGCGGCATTCCCTCAATGCGTGTCGATGCCTCAGCTGCAAACGCTAGTTTGGAAGCGGATTCAGGCAGCCCGACAGGCAGCACACCGATCTTCGTGCCTGGAACCAGCGTCAACGCTCCCGGCCCGAGCTCAACGCACCCCACATCACCCGCATAGCTGATTCTGCGTCAGAATCGCAAAGGCACTACCGTTTCCAATTACCAGCCGCAAGAAAAAGAAGCTTGTGAGCCTCCGAGGCGATCCTGCTCTCGAAGACTCACAAGCAGTTTGTGCACGATTCGAGCAAACGCATGCTCGAACATGCGGAATCCAATGTGTGGTCCGCGCCATCCCTAGCGAACTTGACTCAACACGCTTTCCGGCATGTCTGTATACCAGAACTTTCGTTCCTTCTTATCACGCCGCCGGCCTCCGTGCCAAAAGCACCTCCATCTCGCGCGGCGAAATGAACTTGGTGATCCCCGCCAAGCTAATTCAGCTCTGCAATCAGTCGCTTCATGCGATTCTAGCGAATCCATTCGCCGCGGGCTTCCTGCCGCTGCTGCATCCCTGAGCATTCCGATGGCTGGCCGTCAGCGGTAAACTACCACTCACTCACCAAGTTCCCCGGCGAGTATACCAATCCGGGCAGGACAATAAATATCGAACGTTGGCAACTGACTCTGATTGCGGAAACCCCCAATGCCACTTCGGGTGTCCGCAGGTTGTTGAAGGGCATCGGCTAAAGTCACAACGGAAGCCGTTGGAACTCTTCGCGAAGCCGCCGGAGCACACGCGATCGAGCTTGATAAACACTTGCTTCAGAGAGGCCAAGTGACTGAGCAACATCTTGAACCGACACATGATCGATCGTTGTCAACCAAAATGCTTGCCAGGTCTTCTCCGCAAAATCAGACTCTACGAGCGAAAGAAGCTGCGAAACTAATATTCCACTACATGCATCTGTGCTTAAGCTATCCTGCAGATTGTCCGGCAATGCTTCCAGCCGCTGTTGTGCGTCACTGCCTCCCGTTGCTGCGGGAATCTGACTACGACGTCGAAAGTAGTCGCACACGCGAGAGCGAGTAATGGTGGCCAGCCAGCTACGGAAGCTCCCTTCCGCCTTCATGCGTTGAAAGCGTTCGATGCCGCGGGCCACTGTCACGAACACGTCTTGCACAACATCTGGACTGTCTGCGTCTGGCACACCACCCTTCTTGCACCAGGCAAACACAACTGGACCGAATGAGTTCACCAAACGGCCCCATTGGACGGGATCCATGCGCCGAGCTCCATCGAGCATATTTGTCGATGCAGTCGGATGCTGAAGCCTATCTGGAGATGTCATGCAAAGCCTCGGGGAGATGGCCAGTCTGGTGCTTGGGGGATTGTCGAATTGTAGCCCGACGATCACCACCATGAAATTACGCTGGGCCCATCGGTACAACGGTCTAACCTAAACCAAGAGTGGTCGTTTGTCACACGCCCGACGCATTCTTTGGCCTTCCGCGAGAATCCACCCTCCCATCGGGCCCTACGGGAGGGTCGGCTTTGAGCCGCAAATCGCAAAAACTGAAAGTAGGGCTGGGGAGAATCCGCGGCTACTAGCGGTTCTGGCCCAGGGAAATCATGCAAGTCCATCGCTTATTGAAACGACGTTAGGTGGATGGTGAATCTCGCCGCGACACTTCTCCAAATTTTCGTGTCAGACACTTTCGTTCATTCCTTTAGAGCGTCTTGCCAGCACAGCCCAGCCTCTTTTTGGATAATATGAGCAACGGATATGAGCGAAAACACGGATTCATCCTGCCCATCTCACGCAGATTTAGTTGAGCTTGCACAGGCGAGGTCGGATGCGAATCTGAGCCTTTGGGACCATGTTGCGAATTGTACTTCCTGCCAAGCGGACTTGGATACCATCGAAGATTCAGATGACATGTTGATGCAAGGGCTCCGGTTCGTTGGGAACGTGGACCGAGGCAAAGACGATGAGGCCGACCCGCCAGGCGGCTCCATCGACTCCGCGATCCGGCGTTCTCCGGCATGCCAACAGGCCATTGCCAAGGCGTTGGGAGCCATGAGCCAAGCGTACTGGCCGGACGCCGATCACCCGCTTCCACCAGATTTTGATGAATACTCAATCGTTCGGCCGCTTGGGGCTGGCGGAATGGGCTGTGTCTACCTGGCTCAGCACACTCGACTGAATCGTCTGGTCGCGCTGAAGCTGTTGTCTGAGCACCGCAAGCTGGATCCGGCCGCCCAAGACCGATTTGCAGCAGAGATGAAAACGATCGGGAATCTCTCCCATCCGAATGTCGTCACTGCTCACGACGCACGTGAAATCGATGGCCAAGCTGTGCTGGTCATGGAGTATGTCGAAGGAGTCGACCTGAGTGAAATCGCTTTACAGGCGTCCTCGATAGCTGTTGCGGACGCTTGCTCGATCGGCACCCAAGTTGCCCAAGGACTCGCTTACGCGGCCAGCGTCGGCATTGTGCATCGTGACGTAAAACCAAGCAATGTACGCATCGACAAGTCCGGGAATGTTAAGTTGCTTGATCTCGGCTTAGCCAGACTCACTCGAGAAGCGCTCGAATCTGCTGCGTCACCGCGTGCCGGTTCGATCGCTGAACGGCAAGTGGAATTGACCGCGACGGGAATCCCGGTGGGAACTGTCGACTATATCGCCCCCGAACAAGTGACGGACGCCAGCAGTGTTGGGCCGCCCGCAGATATCTATTCACTCGGCTGCACCCTGTATCGTTTACTTGCCGGGCAGTCTCCTTTCGCTCAGCTGGCTGATGAGGGTGCTTACGCGAAGATGTCAGCCCACGTCCAGCACACACCCCTAGCGATCAGCAGCTTGGTCAGTGGATTACCGCGTCCGGTCGCCAAGCTGGTCGATCGCATGCTATCCAAATCTCCCGACACTCGCCCGACGGCGGAACAAGTCATCAATGTGCTCGAGCCTCACGCGGCCCATGCAGATCTCGCGCTGCTAGTTGCCACCACAGAAGCT
>DNPC01000120.1 GCA_003501565.1 Planctomycetaceae bacterium
GACCTGGCCCGCTACGCAGATTCCAACGGATACCAGCACGACGATTTGCGCACAATGTGGCCCTACCGCGACTGGGTCATCAATGCGTTGAACAGGGATCTGCCGTTCGACGAATTCACCGTCGAACAACTGGCTGGCGACCTGCTTCCTAATGCGAGTCGAGATCAACTCATCGCCACCGGTTTCCACCGCAATGTGCCCACGAACTTCTCAGGAGGATCGAAAGTTAACGAGGTTCGGGCGGACGTACTGCACGACCGCGTCAGCACAACCGGGCAGGTCTGGCTCGGGATGACGATGGAATGCTGCCAGTGCCATGATCATAAGTTCGATCCGATTTCGCAGGTCGACTACTACGAACTCTACGCTTACTTCAACCAGGCCGTTCCCGAACTGTCGATGGAAGGTCCGGGGATGTTTCGGAAAAAGTTTATTGGTGCGGAACTGCCCGTGCTGACTTCTCCGGAACACGCGTCCCGAGTGAAAGCGATCACTAGGCAAATCGCTTTGGAAGTGGAGGCGCTGGAAAACGCGCGGCCCGCGGCTCTTGAGGAACAACAAAGCTGGGAAAAAGAATTCCTCGCGTCGGGGCGTGGAGAGAGCATTCCACAGGACCGTCGCTACATACGTGCCGGGGTGCATGTTCTTGAAACGACCCCACCAGAGAAACGAAGCAAAGAAGAGCAACTCATGGTGCGGGCCCTGTTGTTCTATGACCACCGCTTCACAGGGCCGTACGAAAAGGCAATCGATCGTCTCAAGCAGGCACGAGAGGAACTTGTAGCTCGAACGATGGTCATGAAGGACTCACAGCGACCAGTCGCGACCCACGTCTTTCTGCGTGGAAACTATATGACTCCCGGCCGGCGTGTCGAAGTCGGTGTGCCCGATGTGCTGCACCCGATTGATCCGGATCTGCCTGCTAACCGGCTCGGACTTGCTCGCTGGCTCGTTCATCCCGACAACCCTCTGACGGCCCGAGTGACGGTCAATCGTCTCTGGTCAGAGATTTTCGGTCGGGGTATTGTCACGACGCCCGAAGACTTTGGCATGCAGAGCACTCCGCCAACCCACCCGGAGTTGCTCGACTGGCTGGCGCTGGAATTCGTTCGTCAGGAATGGTCGATGAAGCAGATCATCAAAACGATGGTGATGTCTTCGACTTACCGTCAAACATCTGCCGTGCCTGCGACGGCAATTGCCAAAGATCCTGCCAATCAATTGCTGGGACGCGGGCCTCGATTCCGGCTCTCGGGAGAGCTAATTCGAGATAACCTGCTTGCCGTTTCCGGACTGTTGTCGAAGAAGATCGGCGGTCCGTCTGTCTATCCAGCACAGCCCCAGGGATTGTGGAAGGAGATCTCCGGGGCCGACATCAAAGTTTATCCGACATCCACGGGCGAAGACCGCTATCGCCGGGGACTCTATACGTTTCTGCGTCGCGGTAATCCCAACCCAATGGTGTTGAACTTCGACGGCAGCAACCGGTCTGCGTGTGTGGTCAAGAGGGACCGTTCCAACACGCCGGTCCAGGCCCTCAGCCTGCTCAATGGGCCAACTTCTGTGGATGCCGCTCGGGCGCTGGCCGATTGGCTCGAACGTGCTGAAGGTGACGAGAACGAGAAGGTCACAAGTGCATTCCGACGTGCCGTCGCTCGGAAACCGTCCAATGCTGAAGTCGAGGCTCTGTTGACGCTTTATCTGAAACACGGCGACTGGTTTGGCGTGGCTCAAGTCATCCTGAATCTCGACGAAACGGTGACGAAATCATGACGCTTGGTATGAGTGACAAATCAACGATGCTCAATCGTCGAGAGCTTCTGCGCACGGGAACGCTGGGAATTGGTTCCCTGGCGTTGTCTCATTTGCTGACGAAAGAGGTTCAGGCAAACGGACTGCACCATACACCGCGAGCGAAGAACGTGATCTTCCTGCATATGGTCGGAGGACCATCGCAGATGGACACGTTCGATCCAAAAGCTGAACTCGACAAGTGGGACGGAAAAAGTCTTCCGGAAGAAGTGACACGCGGACAGAAACTGTCCTTCATCAAGCCGGATGCAAAAGCCATCAAATCGCCGTACAAGTTTGCTCCGCGCGGCGACAGCGGCATTGTTATGTCGGAGCTCTTCCCGCATCTTGCCACTGTGGCGGACGAGCTGACCATGATTCGCAGCATGCGGACCAACGAAATAAATCACGGTTCCGCAGAGCTGTTTTTTCACACCGGACATGGACGTCTGGGCCGACCGACTTTCGGGGCGTGGACTTCCTATGGACTCGGGACGGACAACGAAAACCTTCCGTCCTATGTCGTCCTTAAGGACCAGCCCCCCAACGCCGGACCAGCAGCATGGAGCAGTGGGTTTCTCCCCTCAAAGCACCAGGGAGTTCAGTTCCGCACGGGCGACAGGCCGCTCTTCTATCTCGACAATCCTGATGGAGTCTCCACTGCCAGACGCGGAGATGTGATCGACACGCTCGGTCAACTCAATTCGCTGGCCTTTGACCGCTACCAGGATCCCGAAATCAAAACGCGAATCGCACAGTACGAACTGGCGTACGAGATGCAGACGTCAGTTCCGGAGCTTGCGGATTTCAAAAGCGAATCCGAGCACATCCTGAAGCTCTACGGTCTTCGCAGTGACGGTCAGGGTGGCGACTTCGCCAAGAACTGCCTGCTTGCTCGCCGGTTAGTGGAACGAGGAGTGCGTTTCGTTCAAGTCTTCAACAAAGGCTGGGATCATCACCAGAACATTTACGGCGCCTTGCCACACGCGGCTCGGAAAGTCGATCAGCCGTGCGCGGGGCTGATTAAAGATCTCAGCCAGCGCGGACTGCTCAAGGACACACTCGTCATTTGGGGCGGCGAGTTTGGTCGTACTCCCATGGTTCAGGAAAACAACGCCGGCACCGGGGCGAAGACTCCGCCTGGTCGCGACCACCACAAAGAGTGCTTCAGCATTTGGATGGCTGGTGGCGGAACGAAGAAGGGCATCACGTACGGCAGTTCCGATGAATTCGGATTCGGGATCACAGAGAACCCGGTTCACGTTCATGACTGGCATGCCACATGTCTGCACCTTCTCGGAATTGATCACGAACAATTGACCTACAAACACCAGGGCCGCGACTTCCGCCTCACCGACGTCCACGGCCACGTCGTCCACGACATCCTGGCTTAGCCCTTGAAATACTTATGAGTGCAGTGCTCCATTGCGGCCTGGCAAAACACTGGACTCCGGGGAATCACTCTGTTGATTCAGACGTTTAAGGACTTGGGTAACGCGCGCACGGCTTACACCGAGAAATCGGGCTAATTCTGCCCGCGAGCTGACCTGGCCGGAATCAAGCAGAGACTGATAATGCAGGGCCAAACGCATGCGATCTCGTTTGGGGGCTGCCGACTCTGATTCCGCCCGATTTTGGTCCGAAATCGAGTTCCACTTGAACATTTCGATATGCGGCAATCGTCGTAACCTCTTGGTCCGAAAGGCACCTAGCTCGATGAATCCGCGGTTCGGATCGGCATGGATCGCAGCAAGCCCCTCAGCGATTGCTTTTGCTATTGAAGCCGCTGCTTCTGGCGAGAGAGTTTGCCTCTGGAGTAGCGATGAAAGATCCTCGCCCCGCACGTAGTCCATGACGATATGCGGAGGTTTGTACCCCACCTCATGAATTGTCACCACGTTTTGGTGGCTCACCTGGGAGGCGTTTCGGGCCTCGTTGAGCCATTGAGAAGGTTCTGCAACTTCCCGAATCCGTTTTATCGCAACGACTCTTTCGAGTTCGCTATCATGGCAGAGGAAGACCTCACCAAATCCCCCGCCCCCCAGCGTTCTGCGTGGAATGAATTTTTCGGGTAGATCTTGAGGGCAAGAAGAGAGCCTGTCGACGGAATCCTGGCATCTACGGCACTCAGCCACAGACTTGAACACCGGCCAGTATCGCCCACTCCCGCTTTCCTCTCTAGCAAGCAACGCCATTCTCGGGCGATATACCCGGCATACGAGCGATTTGGACTGACGCTTCCGTGATTTGTTTTGATTGCTCACGCAGTCGGCGGTCAGTCTCGAGGCTGACAACACCGTTCACGTGCTCACAAGGAGCGGCCAACGGAGAGCTGTTTTTCCGCTTGGATCAGTTCCTGTACTGTATCACAAAGAACGAAATGGCGAATCTCGCAGACGTTGAATCAAAGCTCCCAAGTCGAGAATCGCGGATGCGTTTGCGTAGATCATTCGCCGAAGTGGGCTCCGTTTGAGGAGCGAACTGCCGGCAGCACTGGACGCTTCACAGTTCGGTACAGCGAACTCTTGTATTGCAAGCTTGCATGGCTGGCACAGAAGAGAAAGATGCCGATTTAGTCGTCAAATTGCCGTTGTGCGCAATTTCAAGTTTTCGTTGAATCGAAGGCCAGGAAACGTTGTCTTTGCTGAGTAACAATTAAAAGTTGGAGCGCCTCCATCCCGAAAGTGCGCCATGAATTGTTTCACTCGTCCCATCGTAATAGCCGTTCTTGCGCTAACGGAGTGCATCACGCCCGAGCTATCCGCTGACGATTTCGACATGCCCGGAGCGTTCAATCCCATTGTGCCGGGTTACTTCGCCGATCCGACGATCAAAGAGTTTGGAGATACGTATTATCTCTACACCACGACCGACGGAAACGGTGGAGGCCGCGCGCCGTCGCAGGTTTGGGTGTCGAAGGATTTTCATAACTGGACGCTGGTGCCGATGAACTGGCCTCTGGCGGGCGAAG
>DNPC01000641.1 GCA_003501565.1 Planctomycetaceae bacterium
AAAACCCATTAGCCGATCGGCGTTAGCCGCGGTTCCCACCCCAACAACCGGGGCTAACGCCCCGCGGCTGATGTTCGATTCAAGGTTTTCGGATAGGTTCTAAATCTCAACCGCGTAAGACATCATAAGCGATGATGGGCCGGGAAACTTAGCGAAGAGCAAAACGCCCACGCGGAGTGGGCGATCTTTCAATGCGGCGACTCGTTGAGAATACCACCGCTGGCCGCGAGTATACGCTATCGAGCGATTGTCGTAGGGCGCGTTGCGTCCAACCGCATCGCAGTGCACAAGCCCGCGGCATTTCTGCAGACCGTTCAGATGCGAGCCCAGTTCTTTAGGTTCTTGTGCTCAAAAATCATTTCATTCTGAATCTTGAGTTCTTGTCCCAACCCCGCCTCGCGGGCGCGCTGATACATGGCATAGGCAATTCCAACATCTGTGTAGGCCAATCCAACAGCGTTGAAGTACGTTCTTTCCTGCGGACTCTCGCGGCCCGGCTTGTTGCCTAAAAGGATTTCTGAGAGGTTGCCGTGTATGTCTGCGTCGGACAACTCACCATCTTTGTACATCCGACTGAGCGTTTGGGTGCGGTGTTTGACGGTTTCCCAATCATCGCACACGATCTTGTCGCATAGTTTTGCTACGGCATACTCATCTTCCCAGCCGCCGACGTGTGAGTAGAAAGCACCTGGCTTGACCCATTCAGCTTTCAGAAGTGGTGCTTGAGCGCTAGTAGCGGTGACGATTACGTCTGAGTCTTTGGCCGCGACGGAGAGGTCTGTGCCTGCGGCAACGAAATTCAAAGACGGAATGACTGGTTGCATCTGATCGATGAATTCTTGTTCTTCGTCGACTGTTTTCGCTCCGACGCAGCATTCTTCGAGGCTCGGCAAAGCGGTCTTCATTGCAATTAAGTGCATCTTAGCCTGTTCACCAGCGCCGATAAAACCAATTCGCTTGGAATCCGGATTTGCCAAGTGTTTGGCAGCGAGTCCACCCATCGCGCCAACTCGCATGTTCGAACACAGTGTGCCTTCCATGATCGCAATTGGCAGACCATGATCGATCTCTGACAGGATCATGACAGCAGAAAGGTTCTGTATCCCGAACTTGGCAGGGTTGGGTGGGAAGACCGAAACCCATTTGACTCCGCAGATACGGTCACCACGGAAAGTAGCCGGTAGGCAGTTAATGCGTTCCTGCGTTTCATTGTTGAAAATCTGGACAATCTTTTCAGGAAAAATGACATCGCCAGATTCGAAAAGGCGGATAGAACGCTCGGCTGCATCCATCGCCAGTTGGAGATCTAAGCAACCAGCGCCTAGCAAGTCTTCTTGGGAAAAGTAGCCGCACTGAATCGTGTGTGTAAGCGTTTTGTTGACGACTTGTTCGGCGGTTGTTGACATGTTCTGCCCTCCAGTCTTCTAACCGTTGCATGTCGACGCGTATTGCGTCTTTCTACCCGTGCGATCGGTTTCCGAAAAGCTAGAATGCAAAGCCTGTGCCCAATGTGCCCAGCGGCATGCGATAGGGTGCCAGGCTGGGTTTTGATGCGCAGGAGCGTCCCAGCACTGTGTTCTCCGACTTGGGAGTATGCCGCACGCTAACGCGTCGCGGTCAAACAGGCGGGCGGATTCGCACGCCTGTGTAGGATAGTGTGCGAGGACAACACGGCTGGAGTAATCGATGAACGGATTTCCGTACGAATTTGAAACTGAGATTCTCGCGATCGATTCCGGTAGCGCTGTTTTTGGGATGGTCCATTTTCCTAAGGAAGTCGTTGACGCCCTTCCAGAAGCGCCCAAAGCTCGGTTTCGTGTCGACGCCGAAGTCGGAGGTCATGTGTTTGAGGCTGCGGTCTCCAAAGCTGGCGGCGTTTGGCAGATGATGTTCTCAAAGCGGCTTCAAAAGCTCTGCAACGTTGAGCCCGGAGACCGCGTGCTGGTGCAATTCGACGTTGCAGATTCTGAGCGTGTCGACGTTCCGATCGAACTACAGCACATGCTGGATGCGAATGCTGTAGCACAATCCGTTTGGGAAAGATGGACTGCCGGGAAACGCCGCGGTTGGGCCTACCAGGTTGCCAGCGCAAAACGTCCCGAGACTCGTGAAAAGCGGGCCTTTGATGTTATCGATCTCTTGCTCGCCGAGGCCCAGTAAAGACTCACTGAGGCACAGTAAAGACTCGCTGAGGCACAGTCCAGGAAACCACCAAGAAACGTCAAGGCCTTGCGTGCCGCGGGACGGTTCGTTACGTTCCAGAATCTAGAATTTTCCATCCCCTGGGTGCACCTGTGTAGGGTTCGAGCATGCCTATCTACGAGTTTTATTGCCGACCATGCCACACGATGTTCAGCTTCTTTGCGCGAAAGATCGACACTGAGACGATTCCGCAATGTCCAAAGTGCCCGAAGAAAACGAAGGCGAAGCTCCAGCGGCAGATGTCACGTTTTGCCATTTCGAAAGGTCAATCTGAACCCACCGAAGATGGCATGCCGGACATGGACGACGAGAAGATGGAGCAAGCCATGATGCAAATGGCGGGTGAGATGGAGAACGTTAATGAGGATGATCCGCGCGGAATGGCTCACATGATGCGACGAATGATGGATGTCACAGGCATGAATATGGGCGAAGGCATGGAAGAGGCCATTCGGCGCATGGAAGCAGGCGAAGATCCAGACAAGGTCGAAGAAGAATTAGGTGACGTGCTGGACGGGGAAGATCCGTTTGCACCCGGCGAAAGCAAAATCAAGGGAATCACCCGGCGAATGCTCGAGGCGCCCAATGTCGACCCAGAAGTTTATGACATGTAGGTGAGGGTGAGCGCCAAGGGCCGAGTGCTTCTGCAACCTCTCGAAGCTGGTTAAACGATGCTTCGGTCGTTCTTGTCGCCGGTCCGCTTGCGCAATAAAAAACGGACGTGGACCAACAAGGTGAGATCCACGTCCGCTATTTTGTACTCGTGCTTCCAGAAGTCATCGTTGGGTGCTACTCGCACCGCGCCGATTCTAACGGATCTGCACGAGGGGGTGACTGCCTTTGGCAGCCCGCCGGCTGCCTAAGGGTTTGCACCCCTATGGCTGGTACAGCAACTACTCACGCGATCACCTCCTTTTCAAAACTGATCCGCCTGCCACCCAGCCGCATGGTCAGCCAAGAGGACTAGGATGTCAGGTCTGAAACATGTAACTCGCGATGCGTCATCGCGAACCATGAAGGAACCAGTGGAACCGAAGTTCTGTCCACTGACTAAATTCCAGTCTGGCTTCTATGACCGCCAGATGCAATACAAGGTTCACGAAAAATCCCGCCTCTTGCGGAGAAAATTTCGGGAGCCCAACAACGCTCTTTTCGTATTGTTTGCCGATAATTACCGCAAAAATGCATCGCTTCGGCATTTCTTGGGAGGGCAGCGCGTATCCACCTGCGTAGCCATCCTCTCCACTGGCAAAGTCGATTGTGGTTCGGCTTCACTCATGGACCTTCCGAAGAGTGCGAGGGGTGATTTTGGTCTGGACTCAGGCGAAGTATTTCAGAGTTCTTGAAACCGCCTTTTCTTTCCATTGCTTTTAGCTCGTCGATCTGCTGCTGGCTGAAATACAGTGTCTTCGGAAGATGGGGCGATCGGATGGCGCGCATCGCGTGGCAGCATCGGAGGGTATTACACTGTGAAACGCTAGCATTGCTGCCGTTGCGGTTAACCCTAACGTTACAGCTTTACTAGACGGTTTGAGTGGGGGATGGCAAAAAACATCGATTTTCGCCGTCGGAACTTCCGATCCTCAACTGTGACAGCGAAAGCAAGGATGCGAGACTGTCTGACTTCTCAATCCTTGCTGATGCGCTGCGACCCAAGATGCAGGTTGTGGCCTCTCTAGGCGGCAATAACGCGTTCCTAGCGAACTGGCTGACCGCGACCTGCCAATATCCACTGGCCAAGCCTGCCTGTGCTGTCGGAGGAAAATTCTGTGCCAGGTCTTTCGGTAATCCTGCCCTATCGACAAGATGAACAACGATTTGAGTCGACTCTCATTTCTCTGCTCGAAAACCGTCCTCCCGATTGCGAGATTATCATCGTTCACGATGGTAGTTACGATGATCCCTACGAAATTGGCGACGAAGCACGATTGGTCGCTTCCTCTGGCGCTGGAACAGTGCGTCTACTAAACGCTGGCGTTGACTGTGCGAGTCATTCGGTCGTTGCCGTTGTGCTCGATGGAGTTGAGGTCCAGTCAGGTTGGGCGGACGAAGCAGTTGAAGAAGTCAAGCGTGGTGCCGAGTGCGTCGCACTGTGCCCGAGCAGTGGTACGGTTCGCAGCGGAGGCATAGTACCCGTCACTCGAGCCACCGGGAAACTAGTGGTGACGGGCGGTTTTGATAACTCTTTGGGATCATCGCCCTATGCGGGTCCCTCGCTTGCATGTGGTGTGTATAGCAAAGCCCTCCTGCAGCGCATTGGTGGATGGAACGAACTGTTAGAGCCTGAATCCGCAGATCTTGAGTTGGCTTGGCTGCTTCAGTCCGTAGGGGTCGCCTGCGAGTCGGTCCGAGCACCGGTTCATTTTCCTTACAAACGCGAATCGAGTAAGTCGATTGCTTTGCAGTGGGCGCAAGTTTGTGTTGCATACGGCGTGACATCCAGCGGCACGATCGCGGCCATCACCGGTTGGCTTGGTTCAGTAACTGCTGGGCGATTGTCAGTGGCAGGTGCGTGGGCCAGCGGCTTGTTCGGCGGAACGGTATCGCGCAGTGCGATCGATCGGCTGAACGTAGCGCAGCAGGCACTTGCACCGCAGGCGGATGTGATACCGTTCCTCCCACCACCGGATCCGTCGCTAGCCAAAGCCGCGTAGTCGCCTAAGCGAAACGCGTGACACTCTATCGAGATCACGACGCTTACTTGATCATTGCACTTGGTTACGTACACTGCGGTGCCGAGACAGCTGCTCTGCACTAAGGCAAGCGACTATCGCGAAAGACTATGGCGGAGAGCCAGCTGATAAGCTCATTCGTCATCAAACATCACGACGTGACAGTCGTTGGTGCGATTTACGATCTCGAATCCGGCCGCGTTCGCTGGATTGAATAGCCCACGTAGGCCAGTCTCTCCGAG
>DNPC01000789.1 GCA_003501565.1 Planctomycetaceae bacterium
AAGGCTCGACTGGCGGATGGGAAAAAAGCAGCCAGCAACGTCTGGCTATGGGGACAAGGGCGCAGTCCAACGCTGCCCAGCTTTCAAAAACGATTTGGACTCTCCGGTGCAATGATTACTGCCGTCGATCTTTTGCGTGGGTTGGCAGCCTTAATCGGCTGGGATCGCATTGAAGTAGAAGGCGCCACCGGCTACTTGGATACTAACTATGCAGGCAAGGGACAAGCGGCCGTTGAGGCGCTGGACCAATATGACATCGTTTGTGTGCACGTGGAAGCAACCGACGAAGCGTCTCACGAGGGGCGCGTTGATGAGAAAGTGAAAGCCCTGGAAGCGATCGACAAACATGTAGTTGCCCCGGTGGCGGCCAAGTTAGAGTCCCTAGGCGAACACCGACTTGTCATCCTGCCTGACCACCCAACCCCGTGCTCCACCAAAAAGCACGCACATGGAATGGTTCCGCTCACTATGTGCGGTACCGGCATAGAAAGCAGTGAAGCGACGAGCTATAGCGAAACCACGGCCGCCACTGGCAGCCTGACATTCCCCAACGGTTGGGAAATGATGGATGCGTTCATCAAAGGCGACTTTGCGAAGTACACGGCTTAGGTGCCCTCAAATTGAGCGAACTGGTGTGCGACGGCAGCTACGGTTACCAGTGACCACATCGACAACAACTCCTTAAACGACCTTACAAAAATGCCCGGTTGTTAACAATCCGGGAACTAGCTTGGCAGTAATTGAAAGCCGTCATCCTCGATGCCTCTCGTTGTACAGAAATTTGGTGGGACCAGCGTAGCCGACTCGGAGAAAATCCTCTCCGCTGCCCGTAAAGCAATCCGGGCTCAACAGGAAGGCAACCAGGTGGTGATGGTCGTCTCCGCAATGGGTCACAACACCGACCAACTGATCGATCTGGCCGGACAAGTCAACGAAACACCTCCGGCCCGTGAAATGGACATGCTCCTGTCAACTGGCGAACAGGTAAGTGTTGCGCTTATGGCGATGGCTGTCCATTCGCTTGGCCACCGTGCCGTTAGCCTCAACGCCGCGCAACTGGGCATCCAAACCGATAGCTCCTTCACCAAGGCCCGCATTCGCACAATTTCACCGGAACGGATCCGCAAGCTCCTAGAGGCTGGCAACATTGTTATTGCCGCCGGTTTTCAGGGGATCGACGAAGATCTCAACATCACGACGCTCGGTCGCGGCGGTAGTGACACAACGGCCGTCGCACTCGCCGCAGTACTGCATGCGGACGCTTGTGAGATTCACACAGACGTCGATGGGGTCTATACGACCGATCCGCGACAATTGCCTGAAGCCCGACAGATGAGTCGGATTGAGTACGGTGAGATGCTCGAGTTGGCCAGCCTCGGCGCGAGCGTGATGCACAACCGATCGATTGAGTTTGCGAAGAAGTATGGTGTGCCGATACATGTTCGCAGCAGCTTTAGCGATACGCGGGGAACCCTAATCGCCTCCCAAAGTGAATCCGAGACGGCATCGGTTTGTGGCGCTGCGATGACGCGCGATGAGGCTCGTATCACGGTGCAAGGCTTGCCCGACCGACCCGGTGTGAGCCATGAGCTGTTCAAGCTTTTGGCGGAGCATAAGATCACCGTGGACATGATTGTTCAGAACATTGGCCAAGAAGAGCGAGCCGATATCTCCTTCACAGTACCCAAGTCGGAACTGCAATCCGCCAAACAGGTTGTCCAAACCGCTGTTACAGAGATTGGTGCTACGGGTTGGACGCACGACGATGACGTCTCCAAGATCTCTGTGGTTGGAGCCGGGATGGCCGACCAGACAGGGGTCGCTCAGAAGATGTTCCGAGCTTTGGCCGACGCCGAAATCAACATTCAGATGATTACAACCAGTGAGATTAAGATCTCAGTACTCGTCGAAAAAAGCCAGGCGCTCGCGGCCCTTCGTGCTGTTCACAGTACCTTTGGGCTACAGAACACGCCTACGGATGCGGCAACCTGGGACAGACTTCCTGAGCGAACGGCCAGTGAAGCCGATCTGCAGAAACTGGTCGCGGATCTACAGGCAGCAGACATGGAACAACTTTCACTCAGCGATATCGATTTGGCTGAGGATCAAGCCCGGATGACGCTTTCGGGCGTTCCGGATCGTCCAGGCTTGGCCGCGGACGTTTTCGATGCTGTGGCTGCTGCCGGAGTGTTCGTGGATATGATCGTCCAGTCGTACGACGGGTTTCAAGGCGAAACAAGTCTCAGCTTCACGATTCCCCGTACTCAGTACGATGATTGCAAAGCCATCTTAGACAGTTTGGCGCAGTCGTATTCGCTTCGAAAAGTTTCCGCCAGCCGCGAAATTGCCAAACTGTCCGTCAGTGGTATCGGTATGCGAAGCCACACCAATGTGGCAATCGGAATGTTTGAAGTCTTGGCGGCCAATGGCATTAACGTTGAAATGATCAACACGAGCGAACTGCGAGTGAACGTCGTTGTAGAAGGTTCGAGTGGATCCAGAGGGCTCGCCTGCCTAAAGCAACAGTTTTCCAGTCAACTCAACTAAGCGGTTGCCACCACCAACGATGCGCGCTAGGGCACTCGTCACAATCCCCGATTCAACAATTTACTTGGAGTAAAACCCGGTATGGCCTCACCACGTGTACTTGTTCTACGTGCACCCGGCACCAACTGCGATGTCGAAACTGCTTTTGCATTCGAGTCTTGCGGCGGAGCGGTATCAAGTGTGCACGTGAACCAGTTGATCGAGGATCCGTTGCTGGGCAAGGATTTCCAAATTCTTTGTTTCCCTGGGGGCTTCAGTTTCGGGGACGATATCGCCGCCGGCCGAATTCTCGCGCAACGCCTCGCTGTACATCTAAGTGATCTGGTGCAAGCATTTTGCAGTGAAGATCGATTGGTCCTCGGAATCTGCAATGGCTTCCAAATTATGATGCGACTTGGCATGTTCTTTCCCGACCAAGTCGATCAGCCCCCGGCCACACTAACTCAGAACAAGCAGGCACGTTTTGAGGATCGCTGGGTCCATCTGATTAACTCAAATAGCAATAGTGTGTTTTTGCGCGGAATCGAAAACATCTATTTGCCTATGGCACATGCCGAAGGGCGATTCGCACTGCGTGACCGGGCCGCCGGAGACGCCTTGGCTGCCGCCGGCCAGTTGGGCCTGCGTTACTGCAAGGAGGGAGAGGGCGTTGTAGACGCCACTTTGCCGTTTCCTCACAATCCCAATGGAGGCGACCGAAACGTGGCCGGCATCAGCGACCCGACCGGCCGCATTTTTGGATTGATGCCACACCCGGAAAGGCACTTAGACGCAACGCATCATCCATTCTGGACCCGACGCGAAGAACAACCCGAGCACGGTGAGGGTCGCCAGATCTTTGAGAACGCGATTCAGTATTTCGAGTAGCACGCTCAATTTCAAGTCGCACGCTTTGGCGCCTAAGCCGCTGACTGTTGGTCGTTGTGCAGCGAATCACTTGCGGCAGCGTCACCAAAGTTGCTCTTCCAGGATCGCTGCCAGAGTTCTCGGATCGCCCCCGTGAGGCTTACGCGGGTTGTATCGTGGTACAGCGAACCGGCTGGCAAGCCTTTGGCTAGTCGGCGATGCGCGATGCCAAGATTGTGGTAAGGGATACTCGGGAAAAGGTGATGCAGTGCATGGTAACGTGTTCCAACTGGCCCCCAGAGTTCGGTAATCCAGGGCCGGTATGGATAGTTCACGCTGTCGAGCAACTGCTGCTCAAACGTCAGCTGGCCACCATCGCCCATCCAGCGATGCGCACCCAGCGTTCGTACGTTGTTGATCATGATCAGTGCGACGCTAATGCAGTAGGCTTGTATCAAGAATCCGTCGATCAGTTGTCCGCTCGCCACGGGTGCTCTAAGAATCAACACCATGCACCAGAGAAAGCAGAAAACTTCCTGAATCTTCATCGTGCGGGTGGCTTCTTTTCCAAAGTCGCCCCGCAGGTAAAAGATATCAATAATCATGCTGCTGGCGTGTTTCTCAACCCATCCGCGCAGCTTAGGAAATGCCCAGCACAGCGGTGTAAGCAGTCCGAAACGCACCCAAGCAGCGAAGGGGACGATCGCCGCAACCGCTACGAACCCCACAATCCACAATGGATGTTTATGGCTAAGTTCTAGATATTCGCCGTCGTGTTCTGTCCCGTAATGCTTGCGGCGATGATGATCGACGTGCGGATAGTACATGAAGGACGGGATTAGGAAGGGAATTCCGCACAGCAGATTCCAAGCAAATCGAAACCCGCGAAAGCCTTCCTTGGGCAAATGCACGAGTTCGTGAATGAACATGCTGGCACGCATGTACAAACAGGCGGTAACAGCAAACAGGGCTGCCCGAATCGCCCACAGACTCGCACCCTCTGCGGAGAAGATCTCACCGCTGCGAAGCAGAAACTGGAACGTAACGTGCCCAGTCAACGTTGTAGCCAACAGATCCGCCCAATAAATGAGTGGATTGGGGCGTGACAGGTCTTTTACCAGCGACTTTGCTTCACGAATGGAAAATGTACTGGCAGCACTCATACCTTACTCCTTGGGCAGCTCCCAAGATGTTGATTTTCTGTTCAGTAGGGCGTTTCGGAACTCCTTTCCGATACGGGGATGTTTGCACGCTCCCCTTGATCTTTTTCGCCGCAACGTCCACACCAACCTGTGGTTTTTGCGCCGCGCGGTTATAAGTTAAGCATCCGGAGCAGTTTACATTATTCCGCCAGTGGGAAGTTCACCCCAATTTTACCCAGGCCGAACAACCGGCCGCCGCTGGCGGGCAATCCCAAAGCGAAAGAGCGATCCGTGGACGCAGTCAGTTTAGAGACCTTACAAACGAAAAAGTGCTTGCCCTGCGAGGGAGGCGTCGCCCCACTTTCTGCCGACGCTGCCAAACAATGGCTGACTGTCATCCCTAAATGGACGCTCAGCGACGACTGCAAGCTCATTAGCCGCAAATTGAATGCAACCAATTTTTTGAAGGCAATGAAGCTGCTCGGACAGGTCGCTGAAGTGGCCGAAGAACAACAACACCACCCGGATTTACACCTTACGGGATATCGGCACGTCACGATTGAACTAACCACGCATGCCATTGGTGGCCTAAGTGAAAATGACTTCATCGTGGCGGCACAGATTGAAAAGCTCTTGGCCGAAGACGCTTAGTCGCAATGACCGCCGCGGCCTGTCGGCAGCCTGCTGCGGACAAACACCGCCGCCCCGACTTGGGTCGAACTTAAGCTTTCCAACCTCAGCTTCGAATTTCGCCTACTCGCGCCCCGCATACCTTTGGAGAAACAGCAAGTGACTTCTGACGCCGGCGGGCTTCGTCTAGCAATCGTGGGAGGCGGCATCAGTGGAATATCTGCTGCATTCTACGCCTCTCGTGATTCGCGTTTCTCGGCCGTGCGGTTGTTCGAGTCTAGCGGTCGACTCGGGGGCGTCATTGAAACGCTCCATAAGGGGCGATACTTAATTGAACGAGCCGCCGACAACTTTGCGACGCTGATTCCGGACGCTCTCAAACTCAGCCGTGATGCGGGGCTCGAAGACATGTTGGTCGCCCCACGGGAGCATGGACGCCAGGCATTCGTTCTCCATCATGGGCGCGTGCAGCCAATCCCGGCAGGTTTTAGCCTGATGCAACCCACCCGGGTGTGGAGCGTTCTCACGACGCCAACACTTTCGCTGCGGGGCAAAGCCAGGTTGTTGGGAGAGTTTTTCGTCCGGGCGCGTCACGAACAATCCGATGAATCTCTCGAATCTTTTGCATCGCGACGGTTAGGTCGTGAAGCTTACGAAAACCTGGTCGAGCCAATCGTGAGTGGCATTTTCACGGCCGATCCTACCACGCTAAGCATGCAGGCCACCATGCCGCAGTTCCTGGCGATGGAGCGAAAGAGCGGTGGGCTGATCCGTGGTCATCTCGCCGCGCGCCGCGCAGATGCCGCCGCTGCCGCCCGAAAGGCTAGCGGCGCACGCTACGATCAATTCCGTGCTCCAGAGCTAGGCATGAATGCATGGTTGGAACAACTGGCGGCCAAACTGCCTTCCGGCACGGTCTCGCTCAACAGCCCCGTTGCCGAACTCAGCTTGAATTCACCGGGAGATCGTGCCAACGATAATCAAACATCATGGAATCTCCGCATGTCACCCGACAAGAGCGAGGATTTCGATGCAGTTATTCTTGCTACGCCCGCGGCCGTGAGCTCAAAATTGCTTCAGAATGTGAGTGCGGAAGCCGCTAATTTTTCTAGCACAATAGGCTATGCCTCAAGTGCCGTCGTGGCGATGGTCGTCAATCGATCGAACGTGCGCGGCCGGTTAGACGGCTTTGGGATGATTGTTCCCGCCAAAGAGCAGCGTGACGCGTTGGCAATCAGCTTTACGTCGAACAAGTACTCCGGTCGAACGCCCGACGAAGAAGTACTGCTGCGTGTATTCTTAGGGGGAGCCCTTCGGCCGGAAGTCATGGATCGAACAGACGCCCAGCTGGAAGAGATCGCTTGTCGAGAAGTTCGCGAGATCCTGAAATGGGATGGACGCGCGAACTGGATGGGTGTAATTCGCTGGCCCGAAGCGATGCCGCAATATACCGTTGGCCACTGTGATCGCGTCGCACAGCTACACACTGCGCTGCGGCGGCTACCACGCATTGCGGTCTGTGGGGCTGCTTATGAAGGTGTCGGCATTCCACAGTGTGTTCGCAGCGGACGACAGGCCGTCGAGAACGTCGTTGGCACGCGTAGCGTGGAATAGCGGCGCCCAGCTGTCGCGCCATATTTCGCGCGATGCAGTGAGCCGCTTTGTCACCGAGCTACATTGTCATCAAACCGCGTTGATGCATCGAACCGGCCGAATCAGAACGGTTCGACGTCTACAGAAACGGATATTTTGTGGCTGCCGCCGCCGAGGAAGACCCCGCGTACTGGGACGACGTCCTCGTAATCACGGCCGTGAGCGATTGTTATATGCTCGGAACCTGGCATGCAGTTGTTTGTAGGGTCCAGATCAACCCACCCAAGGCCACCACAATACAGGCTTAGCCAAGCATGCGACTGGTCGGCGCCCACCAAACGCGGCTTGCCGGGCGGGGGGAGCGTTCGCAAGTAACCGCTTACGTAGCGCGCGCTCAAGCCAATGGACCGCAGGCAGGCTATCTGGACATGAGCAAAATCTTGACACACGCCGTGTTTTTGTGACAAGGCGGTCTCGACCGGTGTATTCACATCGGTCGCCCCTGGCGCATACTTGAACTCGGTGTAAATCCGCTCCGTCAGCCGCTGTGCACACTCCAAGATGTTCGCTCCTGGCGGGAAACACTCACGTGCATATTGCTCAAAATCCGAATTTGGCGTTACCCTTCGGCTCGGTAGCGCGAATTGTCGCGCTTCAAACCAACCCGGGTCGACTCCAGTCCTGACACTTTC
>DNPC01000499.1 GCA_003501565.1 Planctomycetaceae bacterium
AGCCCAATACTTGGCGAGCATTCGAGCTGACCGCTATCGAAGGCGTTTCCGCCGAAGAAGCGGGACGACAGATCGGTTTGTCAAAAGGTGCGGTGTACGTCGCTCGCAGTCGAGTGACGGCGAAGCTGCGTTCTGAGATTGAGAGACAGTTGGGGGAAGAATCATGAACGCAATTTCTGACCACCTCACGGACTCGCAGCTCCGCGATCTTATTAACGGTAACGTTGATGAACGATTGGCAGTCGAATGGGAAAAGCACCTGGAAGACTGTGAGAAGTGCCAGGCAGCATTACAGGCGCTTGCAACGGGGGCGATTGCAATCGACTCGCTGGTAGCTGATGCAAAACTGCTTCATCCGGGAAGCGAATCTGCATACTGGCCTGCGGTCAAAGCTGTCAATAAGGAATTTCGAACATCGCTCAATAGCAACAGTACCAATCAACAAAACACTCCGATAGAGACTGAGCCGAGCGTCGCCGATACGCACAGCGGAATAAAGTCACCCCGGCACTCGAACACAGGCGACCTCGATTTCTTATCCCCCTCAGAAGATCCTGCCTATATTGGTCGGCTTCACCACTTTCAAATTGCTCGGGTTATCGGGCGCGGTGGTATGGGAATAGTCCTTGAGGCATTTGATTCGCATCTGCAGCGACCGGTTGCGATTAAAGTGCTCAATCCCCAATTCCAATCCAACGACACGGCCCGGCAACGGTTCTGCCGCGAAGGCCGTGCAGCGGCGGCCATTTCACATGAACATGTCGTACCGATGTATCAAGTCGCCAAGGCGGATGAAGGCGATGTTGCCTACTTGGTCATGCAACTGATCGAAGGCGACACGCTCGAGAGCCGTCTGTCGTCAGCCCAGCCGCTACCGCCGGGCGATGTCGCCAGGATCGGAATGCAGATCTCTGCCGGACTATCCGCTGCTCACGGTCGTGGAATGGTGCATCGCGACATCAAACCTGCCAACGTGATGATCGAAGCCGAAACCAACCGAGTAAAGCTGACTGACTTTGGCCTGGCACGCGCAAGCGACGACGTAAAGCTCACCAAGACAGGCATGGTCACCGGTACACCACTTTACATGTCTCCCGAACAATCGCTTGGCGAAACCGCCGATGAACGCAGCGATCTGTTTTCGGTTGGAGCGGTGATGTACGAGATGGCGACCGGGTTTGCCCCTTTCCAAGCCCCATCAGCGCTTGGCGTGATGCAGAACATCATGAAGGTCACACCTACCGCCCCGCACAAAGTCAATCCGCTTATAACGCGGCCGCTATCCGATTTGATCATGTCATTGCTGGCGAAGAACCCCAGCGATCGTCCCGAATCTGCTTCAGCTGTCGCAAGTGCTCTGGCGTCAGTTGTAAACGAATTCGGCCCGATTTCTCCGCTGCAGGTGCCGGCAGTTGCTGTGAATGAAGTCAAAAGGCTCTCAGGGAACTACAAACGAGCACAGCGGCGTTGGACGCTGGCAGCCTGGTCAGTCGCCGCTGCAGCACTCCTAATCGCGACCGGAATCTATATCGTTACCCGGCCGGATACTGGCGACAACTTGCCCTCGGTGATTCTCCCAGACAATCCAGGAACAGTTTGGTCGGTGGATTTCGCGCCGGACGGGAAACATGTTGCCGCCGCGATCGAAGATGGTAGCGTCCGCATTTGGGAGGTAGGCTCGCAAGAGTTGCTGAAGAGCTTCGGTGCGCACCGGGGAATCGTTTGGATGGTGGAGTACCATCCGAGTCGTCCGCTGATGGTGTCATCGGGTGATGATGCAGAAATCAAACTGTGGAATACAGAATCGTATGAGCTCGTACGATCCTGGGAAGCTGATAGTGCAGTGCGAGGCATTGCATTTTCTCCCGATGGACAAAAGCTGGTGGCAGGCGATCGCGAAGGCACGCTACACATCTACGATATTGACTCTAACCAAGAAGTCGCCAGAAAAACACACGCCGGTTCGATCCTGGCCGTCGACTACTCTGCGGACGGCAAGTTAGTTGCGAGTGCCGGTAGCGAGAAGACGGTTTTCGTTTTTGATTCCGAATCACTAGAACAGCGGCAAGCTTTGACCGGGCACGACGGACCGATTTACAATCTGCGATTTGCTCCCAAAGGCAATCAACTCGCCTCCGTGGGTTGGAACAAGAACGTCCGCGTGTGGAATACCGATACGGCCAATGAAGAGTTCAATCTGGTCGGAAGTGAAGGTGATGTTTGGGGCGTCGAGTTCTGTGCGGATGCAACGCACTTGGTTACCAGCGATCAAGAAGGAACCGCGCGGGCTTGGAATCTGTCGACAGGGCAAGTTGTCACCACACTTCGCGGCCACTCGGCTGCGGTGCATAACATCTCTCTGGACCCCACTGCCCGGCGAGTCGCGACCAGCAGCCGCGACGGAACCATCCGCGTCTGGGACATGTCCAGTGTCAAATAGAGATTAAATGCACTTTTTGCAGTGCCCTTTGAGGAGTATTTCGGTGACGCTACCAATGTCCTCTGTCTGCGAGATACTCTTCTTGGTCAGCTGGACATCGTCCAAACAAGAGACTTGACCACAATCCACACATATGAAGTGTGGATGGGCGTGAATCTCCTCACCCTCGCCGACAAGCTCGAATCTCCAAACGCGATCGCCCAATTCCGTGCGGCGCAGCATGCCAGCTTCCGTCATGTCGTTTAGAGCCCGGAATGCGGTCGCTTTGTCAACGCTGAATTGTGAGAGATGAGCTGCTACTTCGGCATGGGTCAACGGTGACGCTGAATCTCTTAGAAGGTCGAGCGTAGC
>DNPC01000592.1 GCA_003501565.1 Planctomycetaceae bacterium
TGGTTCACCGCACGACCGTGCCGGAGCCCGGCGGCTGTCTCGGGGGATGATTCGTGTCGACGCATGGACGCAGCAATGTGATGAGTGTTGATACGTCACGCGCCGAGCCGGGCTGCGTACTCGTTGGGACGGTCCCCCGGTCGGAAGAATTGTAGAGCCGAGAGAACCGAGTCAAGCGATGACTATCCACAAGCAGTTCCGCGCATCGGGGCCGTCTCCCGTATCTCCTCGGTTACATCGCGTTCTTTTCCGCTTCGCGGAAACGCTCGATTGATGTGGGGCCCATGACCCTCGACCGGGATTCGTCGGGCAAGGCGGCGACCACAAGCAGCCGGCCGTTCGCGTTGAGAACACAGATTTGCAAAAACCTCAGAGAATCCTGTCCACGTTGTGACAGTCTCTCGGCAACGTCCAGCGACGAGGGTGATGCCGGCAAGGATCGCTTCCCAATCAACCGGAGAATGCTAGAGGCGAACGACGCAACGCAGCCCAACTGATATCGAAACGGTGGAGTGAAGTAACGAACGGCAAAACCGTCACCGGTGTTGGTGTTATCACTAAAATCCAACGCATTGACCCGAGTTTTCCAAGGCACCCACTCAAGAATTTACGGAACGTGCCGCCGAACCTTCTTCGCCCAAAGTACGGTGCGAGATTGCCGACTTGTCTAACGCCACAAAAGTCGCACGAATGTCAATGACAGATCGCGATTCGGATCCAAGATATGTTGAGTTAAAGGAAGCGATCTAGGATCTCCGTCCTGTGCTTCCACCGTTTCTCGATGAGCTTGCCAAAGATGAACAGGTTCGTCATGGCGGCAGTCACCACCGGTGACCACTGCGTGGGCATTGCTGTCACGCCGAGCAGGTCTTCTTCGGTCGAAATCCGACCCAAATACTTCAACCCATCAAAGTCGCTTGGCTGAGGAAACGACGCAAATCGTTACGTTGCAATTAGATCGGCGCATGAGAAAAGCCGCTTGTGATCTCACAAGCGGCTTGGAAGGTGGAGGATAACGGACGGGTTTCACAAAGTCGTAAGTCTTTGGTGTGAAGCAACTTGCGATTCGCCACTGACTCCGAATCTGACACAGAATCAGACCAAATCTGACACGCCCAGCTTTGGTCTTGCGCCTCATTCGATATCGCAGGGAAGGGGGCGAGTGTTGTTTGCTCGCCGACAATTTTCCATTTCTGGAGTTTGCGATGAATCGAGTACGTTTACGACTCGACAACGAAGTCAGCGATGAGGTCTTTGCCGTCTTAACTGTTAGCGGGCTAGACCCTCAGTTTGAGCGAAGGGGAACATCTGGCGACGTGATCAGCGTGTCTGAGAGGAATGAGTGGCTGACTCTAATGCTAGTCGGCAGATTCATCTGTTGATCAATTTGCTTTCCACGGGCTGCTCTCGACAGTTAGCCCGTGGATTTTTTGCTAAGCAAGAAAAAGAAGAAACAACGTAAGCACAATGACCATCCCACCGGAGTCCCAAGCCTCAAGTTTTTTGACCAGAGTTTCTGAACTCTTCCAAATGTAACACGGTTTCTGCTACGAAAATCGGTTCACCCGCCCTGTGGTTTAGCTCAGCAGATTGGATTTTCAAGTAATGTTCTCGGCCGCCTACTGCTCATTTGGCCACACGCCTAGTGGTGTCTAGGAATACCGTCAGGAACAATACCCGGTCATTAAGCTTTCCCCAACGAAGCGACATGTTATGTGAAACTGATGAGCCTGCCCCACGGCCCTCCGCATACTTGCGGCAAAACGTTGAGAACTCTGGGAAGTCAAAGTTGTTTGGAACCGTAAACGCAATATCTTTATTGTTGTTGAGACAGTAGCCGACAAGACGTCGTAGCTTCGTGACCCCTCCGACCTTGAAGTGACGCATGTGGAAGGAATCACGACTCTTGTAACTTGGTCCACCCCAAGGTGGGTCCAAGTAGACGGAATCAAAGTTGTACTGTTCGTAAACATCGAAAATGTCACCGTTAACAACTTCAACAGAGTCACTAACACCGTACAAACTCAAGTTTGACTTCAGCATATCAACACGCTTCTTGTCTTTCTCGACGGCGATTACTGACTTGCCTGCCTTTGCAAGTGCTATAGATACACCGCCTACTCCCGCAAACGCATCGAGAACAGTGTTGCCACCAAGGTGTTCAGCGATGTCCCTGGAGATGAGTTCCGGTTTCACGGTGTACAAACCTGTCAAATCACAGTCGATTAATTGGTTGCCGTCAGGGTCCTCCCATTTCGAGAAGAAATTAAGCCTATTGTCCCAATACCATTGGTACTGCTCGCCCCACGGACAATCTGAACTCGACCCAACTTGCAATTTGCGAGACTCCCGTTCGGCACAAACACGGTTGCGAAGTTTGTTCCAGCAATGGGCTACTGACCCGGTGTAGAAGATGATTGCACAGTCACCGCCCTCTTGCTTTGACAGCCCACAGAGTCCGGCAAGTTGCCACTCGGAAGCAAATGCATCTTCGCCACAGAGAACAATCGTCAAAGGAATGTCTCGCTCGAATGTGCTCGCTATGAGCATCGTGACGCCAGACGAAGTGTGCTCACCAACTTGAGGGAATGCCACAACATGCCGAGAATTGGATATCTGATCCAGTCGGCTCTTCATAGTGACGACGGGATCATCAACGTAAGCGGTTGCGTTCCAACCAACCTCTTCTAGTGGACAGTAGACATCGACTTCATTTCGACGAAGCTCATCTAAAAGAGCCTTGAACTCTGATCTGTGCGGTCCTGCAAACGCTGAGTCACAGCACTTTGATGGCAGGGCCAAGAATACGTCATGTTCACTCACTAGACTGCCTTAGCTCAGATCAACAGAATGATAGGAAGCGTTGCCAAGAGTATTTAACGAGTAACCCTTTGCTTCTGCTTGTTGAATCAAATGCGCTACATGCTTTGCCGCATTCATAAGGTGTTTCCCAAGAATTGGCTTCCAAGCAAAGCCGTCGTCCTGTTCTCGCCAGCGAATCCCTTGCCGAAGAATTGGCAGGTCGTAATCGAACAAAACAAAATGCGGGTAGTGCAAGCCGGACGTTTCCATAAATGTCCCGGCAACCGACACAGAGTACAGTCCATCAGGCGAAGGATCGTTACGAGCGAATTGCTTTGAAGCCTCCAAGATACTTTCACATCTAGCTTCTGCATGCTCGACAGTTCCAAGCATCACGAACACCTTTGCACCATTACTAAGCTGGTATGCCAGTCCATCGATCAACGGCACAAAACTCTCTGATCGCTCAGCAAAGACAACAATATTCCTGAATGTCAACCCTGACTGAATAAGCCTGCTAGAAACTAAATCAGCCGTGTCGCACCCGCCGAAAAAATCTGGAGCTAGGTGGTCTTCAGCAGCAACGAGACAGTCTCTAAAAAACTCATCGATCGATTGCCCACGTAGCATTGCCCACCTATGCGCCATTCGTAGCAAATTTGACTGCCCAAACTGGTTGACTAAATGTGCGACGATGCCCTCCACGCTCACGTCGCTGTCCAATTCATTTGTCGCTGGCGCAGGAAAGCTTCTCCCCACAAAAGTAGGCGGATACCTAAGCTTAAACGACTCAAGGCTTTCATTGCCGAGCATATCAACGGAGGCAACGCATGCCTCCCAGCCCTGCTGAACATACGAATTCAAATCATGCACAACTGAAATTGCCCGACGAACAACCTCGGACTGGTTGTGTCCAAATCGTTCTTGTTCCAGCAGGTCGATGCCCGAAGATAAGTCATCAGTTCGGACTAACTCAACCGCACATTCGCTCGCCGGTCGCTCACTACCCTCGGAAAGACGGTCCAGGGCGTAATCCATCTTGGCATCCAATGAGTCGTTGACCAAAACCATTGATCGGCGGGCATCTTGGTATACCTTTGCAATTACATGAACCCCAAGGCGAACCACGTCGGAACCTGAGAGCGACAAGGTATCTGAGAGGTTGGATAGTCGTGCTCGATCCTCATTCGAGACCCGAACCCGAACTCTTGGTCGTGTGTTTTCTGATGACATTTGTAATGCTCCGTGTGCTATTTGAATCCACAGGTTCTGCGGCTAGTTGTTGACATTGACAAGTTGCGTAATGGCTCTTTCAATCTGAGATGCAACGTCATCAACGATCTTGTTCGTGTCTGATGCAGAGGTTCCTGCAATGTGTGGAGTCACAATCACATTGTGTGGTTCGCCAATTTCGTTTGCTCTTCGGTAGTAGCTCCATAGTGGAGAGAGCTTGCTGTCTTTCTGACGTTCTGCTTCTTGTACAACTGTATCCGCCGCTACCCCCAAGAGCCGACCGCTGTCGTATTGCTCGACTATCGCCTGTTCGTCGGCGATGTCACCACGGGAAGCAACAAGTACACAGGCGGTCGGCGGAAGTTTCTCGATGACCTTTCGTGACACAAATCCATGCGTACTCTTTTTGTACGGCAGATGGACGGAAAGGAAGTCCGCTGTATGTGCGTAACAGCCTGGCCAGGCAGATGTTGAGAAAATCTCGGTCTCTCGGTTTGGGCGAATCGAAAGTTGCGTTCTAACCCAGTGAGCAACTTTGCCATTCGATGGTTCTATCGATTTGGAGAATGACGGTGCGGCAATGTCAGTGATCTCCCCGTGAAGACGAGAATCTATCTGCGATAAGCAATCTTGGAGACGATTTCGATTCGCCTTGTAGTCGTAAACAACAATTCGTTTTACTCGGTTGTCGCAAAGACTAGGAACAAGCGACTCAAGTTGTTTTCCAGCACCAAGCGCCACCCATGTCTGGTCATCCAAGAGGGCCGGATAAGATGCATGTTCGTCTTGTCTAACTCTGTGGCTTTGATGCCAACTCCCACGGGCAGCGACTTGGGCGTGTGATCGGTAGTTCCGTCGAAGTTCGGATGCCATATCGATCGTCCACTTCGCTACGGAATCAGCGTTGCCATTTCGAGAAGAGATGACACGAACGTTGTCGAGTCCATCCAGTTGAAGGTGGTCGGTTCCTGTAGAAAGAGTAGCCGCAACAAAGGGCCTTGTGATTCCACCGAAATCCTCATTGGTAATCGTTAGACCATCGTTGGGCCTACCGATTAACCCGTCGAATCGGTCGAGTGGCCGTTCCGATTCCTTGAACCATTCAGGATTTTTCAGAGTGAAATGCACATCGACCGCCGTTCTCTTGGGAATTGCAAAAATCCTCTTCTGGGACTCCATCGGTAGTTGATGGAGTTCAGTCACGATGACGAATCTCAACATTCGGGGCCTCCGCTTCCGTGTATGGACAATCGTCCACACATTCTTCCATTCTGCTGTAAAGCTGTCAAGCAGGAACGCACCCCGCACAGAGTGTTCGTCTTAAGTCGTTTCAAGGAAACATGTTATGGCGGCAGCATTGTCCTGCGGAATCGGTAGCCAATTGATTGGATAGTCCCATTCCAAATGGGGCACGCCACGCCTTCGGCTACTTCGTTCTCCGGCTTTCAAGAATGCAGTTCAAGTTGGCGAACCACTTGAACCATTTGCGATTAACCCAACGGCAAATAGTTCCCAGACGAATCATTGGGCCTCGCATGAAGATACTTCGAGGTCGTCGCAACGGATGAATGATTGAGCGTCTGTTGCACCAAATGAATTGGTGCGCCACGATCCAAGCTATGAGAAGCATGAGCGTGCCGTAGCCAGTGGCATGAGACGGCTTTTTCAATCCCGGCACGCTCAGCAGCGTTGCGAACAATTCGCCAAATCTGGCATTCAGAAAGGTGGCCTTTCTTGCGACTGCGGAAGACAGGTAATTCGCCTGAGACATCACCACGCAACGCCACAAGTTGAACCCAGACCGCCGCAGGTATCAAAACCGAATTCGTCTTCCCGCCCTTGGCAAAGACTGTGATTTGGCCAGCTTCATCACGGCTTTGCAGGTGCTTCCATTTTAGCGCCGACACTTCACTCACCCGAAAGCCACCAGCATAGAAGGTGAGAAGGATCGCTTTGTTGCGTGGGTTGTTTTCCAGTGCGATCATTCGCAGGACTTCGGTCTCTTCCAAGATGCGTTCCGCTAGTTCATTCGGTAACGAAGGCAGAATCAGTGGACGAGCAGTGTCGAAAGGGAGGTAGCCTAGACGGTGCCCGAAGGCGAACAGCGACTTTACCGACGACAGTTTTCGGTAGACTGACGATGGTTTCAGTTCTTGACCGAACAGACTGTCGGCGAAACCTTGAAGATCACCGAGTGTGATTGAATGCAGCGGTTTGGCAACATGGTCGAGGAACTGCTCCGCATCTCGTTCGTATGCCTCCAGCGTATTCTTGCAGCGCCCATGCAGCCAAAGCTCAATTAGATGCTGATCGCTGTTGGCTTGCTGTGGCTGAAGAGATCGGGGTGACTGATCCGTTGTAACCATTTCGGTAGTGGAGTTCGGCGAATGCAAGATAACACACCTTATGGTTCGTAATTTAGGATGGTCTTCGTAACGGGGTTTTGATTGAAATCAGACAGTTCTCGAACGGTCTTTTCTTTGTCTTCTGGCATCACTTGAACAACTCTCTATCAGTTCCCGATCAGACCTAAACGCTCTTGATCCGATCACGAACCGATCATCGCTGAGTGATCAAGCAATCTCAGCACGCTTTAGGTGGCGAAAGATTGTCCGAAGAACGTTCGCTTCGTCATCCCCACCGGTGCCATTCGGGAAACATGCGGTCAAAGCGGATTCGATCTGATCAGAATTGACGCTCATGCCGAGGGACTGAAGCCCAGCAGCCAACGGTGAGTCTGGCGTTGGTTGTAGCGTCGGCTTCCGACTTGGTTCTGTTTCAACTTGCCGCTTCTCTGACTCAGGGCGGCGCTCGTAGAAGATCACGAACTCGCCCTGCACGTTGATGCCAGTTTCTTTCACATCCAAATTCTGCTGAGCCATTTCAGCGGTGAAGTACGGGCGACCATTGGAAGCAAGCTTTAGCGGCTGATGAAAATTGTTTCTCTTCAAATGCCAGTAGAAATGGCTGCGACTCATGCCAAGCATGCGACACATCTCAGCTAATGAAACGACGGCTTTCGTTGGCTTTGCGTTTGAAGTTGTTGTTGTCATCGAAAATCAATCCTTCAGGAATAAGACAGGTCTGGACAAAAAAATCACGAAACAGCGGCGGAAGCACTCAGATGTTCAATACCCGATGGTGTCAACATGCGGCCTTTATCGTTCTTGGTAATCAATCCAAGTCGCATGAAATCGGCTTCAAAACACTCGATGCTCTGCCGTGGTAAACCAAGGTGCGTTGCCAATACGTTCAGACGAACTGGTCCTTGTCCCTCACGAAGAAGCTGCAAGTAGCGTTGTTCCACTTCATCGAAACCGAGTCGATCAACCCCTTCGATCTCACACATGCGTTCGACGTGGTGCGATGTAATTTCGTCGCAGTCTTCGGCAAGTGAACATCGACGAGCAGAATCCAAGAGGCGAACCGCCAGTCTTGGTACACCCCTACTTCGTTTTGCGATCTGGTGCGCTGCGTCATCTGACAATGACCACCCAAGACGAATGCCACGTTGCCTGATCACTTGAGCGAGTTCGTTGGATTCATAGTGACGCAGCCGACAGTGAATCTTGAATCGATGCAGCATGCTCGTCTCTAACATGAATTCATGAGTCGTTGCACCGATCAAACAGAAAGGCGGAAGCTGTACGGCTTTCTTGTTCCCGCCAAGAAACAGCTTGCGTTCCTCCAACGCTCGGTAGAAACAGACCTGCTGAGTTAATTCTTGAATTTCATCCAAAAACAAACAGTCTCCAGGCTCCAGCATCATCAGCAGACCATGAACGTGCTGCGGTGTCCGAAGATTCTGCGCTAGTTCCGTATGCAAGTTGCAACAGAGTTCTCTTGCCACGATTTCACTCAGCAAAGTCTTGCCTGTTCCTCCTGGCCCCGACAAAAGCAGATGAGGAAAGGCTTTGACTTCGCCACCCTTCAAACGCTCATTGAAGTATGCATCAAGTGCGGTACGCAGCACGCCTACCGCTCGCTTTTGCCCGATGACATGATCGAGCGTGGGTACAACATTGGTTTCCATCGGAATGGTTTCCTTTCGGGGAGTTCAAACAGAAGCTACAGCAGCCGCTTCACGAAATGTCAACAAAAAGTCAGCAACTTTGGACGCCTGCGTTGACGCTTTGAAAATGAATGAAGGATCGTCGTTCATCGCCTTCAGCCAAGACTTGATGTATGCGGCGTGATTTTCAAACGTCTCACCCTGTGGCACGCCAAGCTCGGTCGCAAGAAACGATGCAGACATTTCCGCAACGAGTTCATTCATGCCGTAGGACGCTGACCATCCAAGTCGTGACTCGCTCCAGTGAGCAAGTTCGTGGAATAGCGACTCGTAGTAACTACCGGCTGGATCAAAACGATGCTTGTGAGGCATCTGAATAAAGTCTTCTAAAGGCCGATAGAAAGCAGCCTCGCCACCATGCCGGATGTCTGCGCCCGTCCCTCCGATCAGTTCGTCAGCGGGAGCAAAGTCAGGAACAGCTTCGGTCGGTTCTTCGTCCTGGACTTGAAGTGACTCAGCAAATTCGCCTTCAACTTGTTCAGCGTTGAAGACGGTGAAGTTGCGAAGCATGAAAAATTTGTCTTCGATCTCTTTGCCGTCTTTCTCTTTCTTCTTCGTGACAGGTCTTGCGAAAACGATGCGGCAACCCCACTCACCGGACTTCACACCATCAGGTCGGCGCTTAACCATGCATCCTTTGCCTGACCATTGGCGATAGGTTCCCCACCATCGGGATTGAAGGTCGAACTTCATGCGATGCAATTCGAGCAATAGTGGATTGACGCCGGAGTAGTTGTTGCCCGAAGTGAAGTTTGCAGCACGGCCAATGTTCGGTGACGTTGACCAAGGCTTTCGCCAAGGCAGTAAATCTTGTTCCAGAGCGGCGACGATTCGATTGGTGATGTCTTGTCGAATCTCTGTTTGCGTTGGCATCGTTCGTTCTTTCAATTGGCGAATGTGTTGTTTGCCTGACTGAAAGAAAAGACTGTTGCGATGCGTTGAAGGACGAAGCTACTTGGCATTTTCTGGCGTGCGTTTTGCGGCGAGATTCTGGGTTGGATCAATACTCATTATCGATGAGCAGGGTGGTCGCACTTCGATCCGCCTCAGTGATGCAATACAGCGTTACGTCGTTCTTCGTTACGTAGACGGATAGGATTCTTGTCCCGTCCCAGATCGCATCGTCGTTCAGTTCTTTGTCGTCTTCATGTGCAACACCCCAATCTCCCGACGCATGTCGCTTTATGAAGTCCATCGGTGTCTCACCGGATGTCTTCAGCGCTTTCAGTGCGCCAGGTGTTGCGACGATTTGGCCGAGGCTGAAAAGTTGGTCTGACATCATGGTTGTTCTCCGTGTTGCTTAAATGAACAACTGCATGGAGTCGAAGGACGACGCTCACCAAACTCTGGTGAAGTTCTTGGGTTCTTCACGGTAGATCGTGCCGAGACCTGGATACATCAGACGCACAAACTTGGTGCCGATGCCGACGATGCGGTACGTGAACAGATTGCCTGTTGATTCGCAGCGGACTCGTGCCCAGCGGTGAGTTGATTTGCAATCGCCCGCTTTCGATTTGACCTGTTTGATCGTGAATCCCATTTCGTTCTCTCCCTTCGTTGGTTGGTGCTGGAAAGAACCGATGCGGTTGGGGCGAAGGGCGATGAAATAGGACTCGATAAGGAAAGCCCACCCTGCGGCGTTGCCGCAGGGTGGGCCTGCAACCACTGAGTACCAACCGAGAGCATATTTGTGAGTCAAAAACTGGATTTTTCCACAGCCAAAATTCTCAGCGTTCACGCCAGAAGCAGAATTCGACGCATCGTGACTACATACCCGCATGCACACTTTCATCGATCACGTCCATCATCTTCGACTCGAAGAACAACTTTCTGTTCTTGGGGAGAACGTTTATGAACTAAACCACGAGGCTTACGACCAACTCTTCGCCACGGAACTCAAACGACTGGCCATGCAAACGAACGACAGGATGGCGAAGGCCCAGCTTGAAGACCTTGCAGATGACTTCAAGTTCACTCGGTACATTCTGAAATCTGTTCGCTCAGCAGGCTTCAAAGACGACCAGCAGGCAAACCAGATCACGCATGACATTGTTTCGCAGCTATTGCTTGGATCGTTGTTCGAGTTTGACCCAGCGACCATTCCCTTCGGAAAACGTTTCTCTGTTTCCGTAGCCAATGCGATACGAAACGTGGTCGCCAAGCAAAACAATCGACAGCGATTGATTCCTTCGATCCCGATCTCCGATGAAGAAGGCGTTGGCATTCCTTCAAGTCAGATTGCTGGAAAGAATGTCAGTGCCGTTGACCAGGGAGTGAATGACGAGTTCGCCAAGTTTGTTCATTCGAGACTTGGTCCGTTGGGATCGGCTGTATTGAAGTCAAAGCTGGAAGGCGATGAAGTTAAAGGTCTGGTTGGTAACGTAGAACTTGGTGGGCCAACTTCGTATCGCATCAAGCAAATGGTCATCGCCATCAAGCAATTGGCTCAAGAGTTCTTTGCCGAGCGTGATGATGACGCCGCTCTTGCTCAGATTGAGCGGGCTTTGGACTCGGAAAGGAAGACGATGGAGAAGCGGTTTGGGAAGAGGGAGTGACCAGCCACTTCAAATGTCACGTACATTGCCACAGGTAGCCGCTTACCTTGCATGCGTCGCACCAGAATACATAGCCAATCCCTCCACTTCCCCAGAGCCATTCGTCGCCATCAGCAGTTGGAAGGTCCGAGTCCAATTGCATCAGAAATTCCATCGTTGTCTTGCACGAAGGACAGGATGGATACTCAGCATCCTGAACCCAACATGGTTCTCCACCAAAACGGTTGAGGTTCTCCCTGCTGTTGCTCAGGCCCCAATCCTGCCAGTACCACCGTTTCGGCGTCTGTGCAAAGGTGATGGTTGCTTCCTTGAGTGGCCCAACGGGAAATTGAGGCTCGCTAACATCGCCCTCGAACAAGTGCTCTGGGTTTCCGGCAGCATCATGCTGGAAGTACATCCGCTCCTCTTCCCATCCAAGACACGACAGGCAAACGGCAAGTTCCAATCCAGATAGGCCAGTGATCACGATTTCATCAGGGAGCGGTTCAAACTTAATCAGCCGATGAAGGGTGCCAGTGCAGCTTTTGCATGCCAAACTTGAGTCACCGCCAAACAGTGCCGTCAGGGAGTCGCTCTGCAATCGCCATGTCGGATGCTCTTCAACGAGCCAGTCGGGTCTGGCGTCATCTGCAAAGAATGAATCAGGAAATAGAATGTGATATGGGTTTTGGTTGCACAGCCTCGAATACTCGCCGCCAGAATACTCCAAGCCGATCTGATTCAGCCAACACTTCAACCAGTCATCGAGCTTCCATCCAGCATCCGCAGGCA